>NZ_JBOGDD010001043.1:0-4215 GCF_050701675.1 Mycobacterium sp.
GGTTGTAGCAGTGCCCCACGGCAAGGGCGGCCAGGACGCGCGCCCCCGCACATGCGTCCCGGTCGGCGACATCGGCAGAGCGCTCCAGCAGCACCAGGAGATCACCGGGGTCCTCGCCGGGCGCCAACCACGGCCAACCGCCGCTGGCTCGCAACAGCGCGCTCGCCACTCGACCCGCGGTCGCGGTTCGACCGGCCCGCAACGCCTCGCCGAGGTAGCGCTCGACCGTCCCGAGCACCAGCCGGCCACGACCGGCCCTGGAGTGCGCCTCGAGCATCGCGACGGTCAGGGCGTCACGCTCCGCATCGTCGCGCGCGGTCACGGGCAGGCGGTCGTAGGCGTCCAATGCGGCCTGCCACCAGATCGCTGCGATGTCCGAACTCCACCGCTGGGTCGCCTCTTCGGCGGCTCGTCGACAGGCATCGACCACGACGTGGGGTTCGACCAACGGCTGCGCCGCCACCAGGTGTTGAGCCCTACGCGTCAGCGCGTCGGCTCCCCCGCCCTCTGCCAGCACCTCGGCGACCTTGGCGTGCAGGCGTTGTCGGCGAAGCGCAGGCATGCTCGCCACCAAGTGCTCGCGCAAGAGGCCGTGCGCGAAGACATACCCGTCGCCGGTGTGCGACGTCACCACGATGCGCTCGTCAGCTGCCTCGTCGAGATAGTCCGCGAGCGTGTCGACGTCCAACCGGGTGGCGTTGGTCAGCACGGGGACGTCGACGGCGTCGCCGATGACCGCCGCGGTGCGCAGCATCTGCAGCACCGCGGGGTCGAGGCCCGCGAGCCGACGGTCCAGGACCGACTTCACGGCGACGGGGATGCCGTTGCCGAGGCGCTCGTCGCGAGGCAGCCGCGCGTACTCGCACACGAAGAACGGGTTGCCGCCGGTCCTTTCGGCCAACGTTGCCGCCTCGGCCTCGGTGACGACGTCGTCGGCGACCTGGCTCACCAGATCGGACACGTCCCGCGGCGACAGCGCGGGCACTTCGACGTGACGGTTGCTGGTCCCACGGGCCACCGTTGCCAGCAGACGGCGCAATTCCGGGGTGCGCTCCCCGTCACGCACGGTGACGACGACGGCGAGCGGGTGCTGCCGCAACGCGCCTGCGATGTAGGCCAGCGCACTCGTCGACGCCGAGTCGGCCCACTGGGCGTCGTCGACGACCACCGCCTTCAACTCTTGCGCCGACTCGAGCAGCTGCTGAATACGTTCGTACACTTGAAATCTCGCGGTGTCGGGATCGGCATGCGACGGCACCTGTAGTACCTCGTCGGCATCGGCGCCGAGCGCTCGGATCAGCTGGCGCATCGGCCACCACGGCGGAGTGGTCGTCTCGTCCGGACAGCTGATCCACACGACTCGGCCGTCGAGTCCGGCCCGCGCAGCCGCCTCCTCGGCCAGCCTGGTCTTGCCGATGCCTGGCGGACCGGACAACACCAGCCACCGGGTCGAACCTCTCGACACATCCGCGAGAACGCTTGCTACGATGCTCAATTCGCGACTTCGGCCGACGAGTTCGACCCGCGGCGTCGCGGCGACCGGCGCCATCGCAGCGGCGTGTCCCGTCGGCGTCGCCACCTCGACCGCTCCGGTCCATCCGGGCTGCCTCGGCCACGCGGCGAGCTCGGTTGCCTGCCGAAGGACGGCGGTCTGCAAGTCGCGCAGTTCGGCGCCGGGCGCCAAGCCGAGCTCGTCGTCGAGCATCCTGGCATGTCGCGCGTACGCATCGAGTGCGTCAGACGTGCGGCCCGACCGGTACAGCGCGAGCACGTGCAACCAGCAGCCGCGGTCCGACAGCGGGTCCGCCGCGCTCAATTGCGCGGCCGTCGCGAGCGCAGCTGACGACCGGCCGAGTGCCAGCAGCGCGCTGATTCGGTTGTCCAGGCAATCCCGCCGCATCTCCTCGACGAGCGTCGCCTCGGACGTGACCCAGTGCTCGTCGCGCAGGTCTTCCAAAAATTCACCGCGCCACAACGCCATTGCGGCGTCAGTGGCGGCCAGTGCCGCGTCCCAACGCTGTGCCTCGACGGCCGCTGTCGCCCTCGCCGCTGCCGCCGAGAACACGCTCAGGTCGACGTCGTCAGGCCCTGTCTCGAGGTAGTAACCCGGTGACTGCCGCACGATCGGTGACGCCGAACCACCGTCGCGCAGCGCCCTGCGCAGGTTGGAGACGTACGCCTGGAGGCTGGCCGTCGCACTGCCGGGAACGTCGTCGCCCCAGACCGCGTCGACCAGACGATCGACGGAGACCACGCGACCGCGCGCCAGCAGCAGCGCGGCCAGCACCGCGCGCTGCTTCGGCGGCCCGACGTCGACCTGTACCTCGGTGCCAGCCGGCTCGATCCGCACGACCTGCAGCGGCCCCAGCAACCGGTAATGCACCTGAGGACTCTAATGGACTACTTGGTCTCCCGGTACTTGTTCATCGCGTCGTCCAGGTTCTGCAAGGCCTGACCGTACTCGGCGAAGTTTCCGCCCTGCTGAGCCTGTTGCATCGCGTCCAACGCCGTTTGAACCTGTTGCAGCGCAGCGGCCTTCGCTGCCGTCAGCTGCGAGGCTCCACCAGGCACCGCCACCGGGACCTCGGGGGCCAGGCCTTGGGAATTGGGCGGCGGCGTGGCCTGCGGCTGACCGGCCGGCGTCGCACTAGCGGCTGGCGGCGGCTGACCGTTGGGAAGAATCGTCGGAGCGGGACCGGTCGCAGTGGCTCCTGCGCCTGGGCCGAACAACTCGTCCAGCGCGTCACTGACGGTGGGGCCGTAGCCGACCTTGTCGTTGTACAGCATCGCGACACGAATCAACCGGGGGTAGGACGACGCCGCATCACTGGCTCCCGGCGAGGCGTACACCGGTGCCACGTAGAGCAGGCCGCCCTGAGCCACCGGCAGCGTCAGCAGATTGCCCCAGCGGATCCGGTTCTGGTTGTCCCTGCCGATGACGCCGAGGTCCTGGCTCACCGCCGTGTCGGTGCTGATCGCGTTGAAGGCGAGCTTGGGACCGTTCACCTGGCCGGGGATCGTGAGCACGGTGATCTTGCCGTACGTCGCCGGATCCGAACTGGCACTGATGTAGGCGGCCAGGAAGTCGCGACGGAATCTGTTCATCGCGCTGGTCAGCTGGAAGGACGCCGAACTGTCGTTGGCCGCAATGTCCTTCGCGACGATGTAGTACGGCGGCTGGAAACTGCTTGCCGTCGGGTTCGGGTCGAGCGGCACGTCCCAGAAGTCCGACGTCGAGAAGAACGTCACCGGATCGTTGACGTGGTACTTGGCCAGCAGCGCGCGCTGCACCTTGAACAGGTCCTCGGGGTAGCGCAGGTGCTCCTGCAACTCCGGTGAGATGTCGCTCTTCGGCTTGACGGTGCCGGGGAAGACCGACTCCCACGCCTTGAGCACGGGGTCGGTCTCATCCTGCGCGTAGAGCGTGACGGTGCCGTCGTAGGCGTCGACGGTGGCCTTGACCGAGTTGCGGATGTAGGACACCTGCTTGTCGAGCTGCAACCGGTTCAGCGCCACCTCGTTCGAGTCGGCGGTCGCCGACGAGAGCGACGTCAACTCCGAGTAGGGGTAGTTGTCGAGGGTGGTGTACCCGTCGACGATCCACACCATCTTCTTGTTGACGATCGCCGGGTACACGCTGGTGTCCGTGGTCAGCCACGGCGCGACCGCCTCGACACGCTTCGCCGGATCGCGGTTGAACAATATCTTGCTGTTGTCGCCGATCACGTTGGAGAACAGGAAGTTCCGTTCGGCGAACTTGGCAGCGAACACACTGCGCGCCAACCAGTTCCCGACCGGGACGCCGCCGGTACCGGTGTAGGTGTAGTTCTTCGTGTCGGTGTTGGTCTCGTAGTCGTACTCGCGGTCGGTGCCGTTCTTGCCGACGATCGCGTAGTCCTCCGCCGTGTTGGCGATGACCGGACCGTAGTAGATGCGCGGCTGATCCAGCGGTGCCGGGCCCGGCTGCACGACGCTGCCGTTGGCGCCGACGACACTCGCCAGGAACTCGGGGTAGCCGCCGTTCTGGTTCGGGTCGTTCGCGACGCCGCGCACGGTGTTGGCCGGCGATGCGATGAAACCGTTGCCGTGCGTGTAGACGGTGTGGCGGTTGATCCAGTCCCGCTGGTTCTCGATCAACCGGTCCGGGTTGAGTTCCCTTGCCGCGACCACGTAGTCGCGCAGATTCCCGTCACGGCCGTTGTAGCGGTCGATCGC
>NZ_JBOGDD010001044.1:0-2123 GCF_050701675.1 Mycobacterium sp.
GGTAGAGGCTGCGGGCCGAGCCGTAGCGCGTGTAGGCGGCGGTGTCGTCGTCCTCGTAGCCTGCCGCCTTCAGTAGGTTGCTCAGTTCTTCGTGGTGTTCGGGCCGCATCTCCTTGGCCACGCAGTCGGCGCCGAGCGACGCGGCCGCGCCACGCAGGTAGATGCGGGCCTCGTAGATGGAGTCACCGAGTGCATCGCCTGCGTCGCCGCGGATCACCAGCCGGCCGGCCTGAGCCATGAAGGCGCTCATGTGCCCGACGTCGCCGCCGACGACGATGTCGACGCCCTTCATCGAGATACCGCACCGCGCAGCGGCATTGCCGTCGATCACCAGAAGGCCACCGTTGGCGGTGGCGCCTGCGGACTGCGAGGCATTGCCCTTGACCCACACCGCGCCGCTCATCATGTTCTCGGCGACGCCGGTTCCCGCATTCCCCTCGATGGTGATCTCGGCCCGCTGGTTCATTCCCGCGGCGTAGTACCCGACGTGGCCGACGACGGTGACCGACACGTCAGCGTCGAGTCCGACCGCGACGTTGTGCGCCCCGGCGGGGTTCGCGATGACGAACTCGCCGGAGAGGCCCGGCTCGTGCAGTGCGGCATTGACGTCTCGCAGGGAGGTCTCCCCGAGGTCGAACGTCAACGCTGCCATGCGTAGACCACCTCCGGCTCCGGCTCCCAGATGACGGCGTTCTCGACGCCGGGCAGTCCCGACAGGGCGCGGTACTCGCTGCCCATCGCGACCCAGTCCGCGGTCTCGGCGATCACGGCGGGCTTGCACGCGATCGCATCGCGGACCACCGCGAACGAGTCCCGATTGGAGACCAGCAGCGTGTAGAAGCCGTCGAAGGTGGCGCACAGCTCCTTCAGCGCCGTCTCCACGTCACGGCCCTCGGCCAGCCGGCTCGCCACGAAGCGCGCCCCGACCTCGGTGTCGTTCTCGCTGTCGAATCGCACACCGGCGGCCTGCAATTCGCGCCGGATGGTGGCATGGTTGGAGAACGATCCGTTGTGCACCAGGCACTGCTCGGGGCCGACGGCGTATGGGTGTGCACCCGACGGTGTCACGGCCGACTCGGTCGCCATCCTGGTGTGGCCGACGCCCTGCCAGCCCCGAGCCCCGACCAGTCCCCAGGACGCCGTCAGCGTCGCGGGGTCGCCGACGCCCTTGAGCACCGCGAGGTCGGCGCCGAAGCCGGCGACCAGGGCTTGGGGGTAGGCCGTTCTCGCCGCGGTGAGCAGCGTCTCGGAGTCGGCGGCTGCCGTCAGCAGGTAGGTGTCGCCGATCATCGTCACCTCGACCTCGCCACCGAGTGCGGAAGCGACTGCGGCGCTGACGGATTCGGTTCCAGCGCCGACGTCGAGGAGCGATACGCAGCCGCGGCCTGGCGGAGTCCACCCCGGATCTCCGTAGACGGCGACGCCCGCCGAGTCGCTACCCCGGTTGGCCATCTCGCACAACATTCCGCTGAGCAGTTCGCCCAGTCGCGAATAGAGCTCGGGCGTTCGCAGGTGCAACCCCACGATTCCGCACATCTTTTGTCTCCGTTCGATTGTGGGGTCAGAAGGCGGTCAGGTACTGCTCGACCTCCCACGGACTGACCGTGCTGTGGTAGGTGAAGAACTCGTCGCGCTTGATGTTGGCGAAGTAGCTCGAAACCCCGTCGCCCGCTGCGTCGAGCACGCCCGCGATCACCAGGTCGCTCTCGAGTTCGTCCACCGCGTGCAGCAGCGTCGGTGGCAGTGCGGGCCGGTCGGCGGTGGCGCCGATGGCCCCAGGGTCGAGGCTGCGCTTGATGCCGTCGATGCCCGCGCCGAGTGCGGCGGCGACCGCGAGGTAGGGGTTGGCCGACCCGTCCCCGCCGCGCAATTCGACCCGCTGATCGTCCGGCACCCGGATGTAGTGCGTCCGGTCGTTACCGCCGTAGGTCGGTTGCCGTGGCGCCCACGACGCGCCCGATGCGGTCGTCAGGGCCCCGGTTCGCTTGTAGGAGTTGACCGTTGGACCGACGACGGCCTGCAGCGCACAGGCGTGCTCGAGGATGCCGCCGATGAACGAGTACGCGGTGGCCGAGAGGCCGAGGCCGCGGTCGTCGGCCCCGTCGGGGAAGACCGCAGCACCG
>NZ_JBOGDD010001045.1:0-14321 GCF_050701675.1 Mycobacterium sp.
ATCGTGGGGTTCGGGTTCTCCGCCGTGGCGATCGCTCTCACCTGGCTGTCGATCGAGATGACGCCGACGACGCCGATCTGGCGGCTGGTGCTGCCGTTCGTGCTCATGGGCATCGGGATGGCGTTCATCTGGTCCCCGCTGGCGGCCACCGCCACCCGCAACCTGCCGCCGGAAGAGGCGGGCGCCGGGTCTGGCGTCTACAACGCGACGCGGCAGGTCGGCGGCGTCTTGGGCAGTGCGGGCATGGCGGCGTTCATGACGTCGCAGATCAGCGCCGCGATACCCGCCGCCGAGGACCCTGGGGTCGGCGAGGGTTCGGTGACCCGGCTGCCCGGCTTCCTACACGAGCCGTTCTCGACCGCGTTCTCTCAGTCGCTGCTGCTGCCAGCCTTCGTCGCGCTGTTCGGCGTGATCGCCGCGTTGTTCCTGCGCGGTTTCGGCGACGGCCAGGTGTCCGCCGCCCGGCGTGGGTCTACGACTCGGTTCGACGACGCACGGCTCGAACCCGACTACTTTCCCGATGACGACGACTACGTCGAATACGCCGTCGAGTGGACTTCAGAAGACGGGGAGGCAGAGGGCCAAGCCCAGTGGGACGAACTCCGCCACGCCGTGGGAAGGCGGACCGTCGTCGTCCCCGCCGACGAGAGCGTTACCGAGCCGCTCGCAGTGCACGTCGAACACCCGATGCACGCGCCTGCCGAAACCTGGCACGGCGGGCCGACTGACACGTGGCACAGCCTGATGGAGGACGACCCCGTGCAACCGCACGTCGACTCCGAGCCGGACACGGTGCCCGAGCTCATCGTCGTCGCCGAACCCCTCCGGGCGCCGCAGCCAGTGCCCCCACGGAACGAAGACGCGCCGTGGCGGAGCATCCTCGATGAGCTGCTCGAGGACTCGGCGCGCGTACCCACATGGGCGCCTGAGCCGATCGGGTTTGCCCGCAACGGGTTTCACCACGACGCGGAGGACAAGTTCCAGGTTCTGCCGCCCGCGGCGCCCCGTGGCGGCAGGCATTCACGCGGGGAGGACGGCGGGGGCGACGCGGGAACCTACGGCAGGCACTCCATGCCGTTCCGGGACTGAGTCAGTCGAAGAGCACGGCGGGGTTCAGATAGCCGTCCGGGTCGAACGCCGTCTTCAATGCACGCATGGCGGCGATGTCCGCGCCGGTGCGCGACATCGTCAGGTAGTCGCGCTTGCGGGTCCCCACTCCGTGTTCGGAACTGACGTTGCCGCGGCACTTGGCGATCAGCGCCATCATCGCCGAGTACAACGCCCGCTCGGACTCGGTGTCGAGCACGCAGCGCACCAGGTTCAGATGCAGATTGCCTTCGCCGATGTGCCCGAAAAGCACGGGGATGGCCTCGGGGGCGTGCTCGGCCACCAGCCGGGCTGCGGCCGTGGCGAACTGTGCGATCATCGAAAGTGGCAGTGAGACATCGAACTTCAGGGGCGGGCCGTAGATTCCAAGCACGTCGGCGACGGCCTCGCGTACCTGCCAGAGGCGCTGCTGGGTGGCGGTGTCGACGCCGACCGCGGGTTCGCCGGCCAGGTCGGCACGCTCGAGTGCGTCGGCCAGTCGCTCGGTGTGGTCGACATCGCCTGCGAGTTCGATGAGCAGCTGCCAGGCGCCGTCGACCGCGGCGCCGACGCCCATGTGCTCGGACGTCAGCGCGCTTGCCCTCGCGTCGATCAGTTCGAGGGCGGCGATGCCGTCGGCGTCACGGAACTCGCGGCCGACGTCGATGAGCGCGTCGAGGTCGTCGAACCCCACGATCGCCGTAATGCGTTGTGTCGGTGTGGGATGCAGCCGCAGATCCAGGCCCGTGATCACGCCGAGCGTGCCCTCGGCGCCGACGAAGACCGACACCAGGTCGTAGCCGGTGTTGTCGCTGCGCACCTCGCTGTGGCGCCGTAACACCGACCCGTCGGGCAGCGCGACGTCCAAGCCGAGGACCTGTTCACGCATGTTGCCGTAGCGCACGGTCCGCAATCCGCCCGCATTCGTCGACGCCATGCCGCCCACTGTCGCCGAGTCCCGCGCGGCGAGGTCGACGCCGAACACCAGCCCTGCGTCGGACGCGGCGCGCTGCACCGCCGCCAGCGTGGCCCCTGCGCCCGCATGGACTCGGCGTTCGACCGTGTCGACCTCGCCTATGGCCGAGAGCCTTTCGGTGGAGAGCAGGACGTCGTCGTGCTCGGGGACGGTGCCCGCCACCAATGAGGTACGCCCGCCCTGCACCGTCACGCTCGCGCCCGCGTCGCGACACGCCTGCAGGACCGCCGCGACCTGGTCCTCGGAGCCAGGGCGAACCAGCGCGGCGGCTCGGCCCCGGTAGCGTCCGGTGTAGTCGACGCAGCGCCCGGCAAGGACGTCGGGATCGGTGCTGACGTACTTGGCGCCGACGATCGCGGTGAGCCGGTCGGTCAGTGCTGCGGACAACGGGTCACTCATTCCGACGGTGTATCACACGACGCCAGCGACAGAAACGCGCCGAGCTCGATCAATCCGTCCGGCGTGGACGGCAGGTAGTCGGTCAGGAGTGTCGAGCGGACGATGATCGCCGCGTACTTGGCCCGGCTCACGGCGACGTTGAGCCGATTCCGATTCAGCAGGAAGGAGATTCCGCGCGGTACGTCGTCGGCAGTGGATGCGGTCATCGACACGAATACGACGGGGGCCTGCCTGCCTTGGAACTTGTCGACGGTGCCTACCTCGATGCTGGTAAGGCCAACGGCGTCGAGTCGCTGCCGCAGCGTGACCACCTGTGCGTTGTAGGGGGTGACGACCAGCACGTGGTCCTGGCCGAGCGGTACCGTGCCCTTCTCGTCGGTCCACGGCGTACCGAGGAGCAGCTGAATCTCCTCGACGATCGCGTCGGCTTCCTCGGGGCTGTCGGTCGAATTGCCGTCGTGGTCGATCTCGAGGGCTCGCACTCCCGGCGTCACTCCATCGAGGCGCCGGGCGGTGCTGACCTGCTCGTGCGAGCGGAGGCGACCGTCGTAGGACAGCCGCGACACCGGACCACACACCGCGGGATGCATGCGGTAGGACAGGTCGAGGAAGTACCCCCGTTCCGGGGGCAGGGTGTGGTGGCCTGCCGATCCATTCGAGACCAGCCAGCCGAGCGCCGAGTGGTCGACGGGTTCGGGGTGGGTGCCCTGGGTGACCTGCGGCAGCTGCTGCGGATCGCCCAGCAGCAGCAGATTCCTGGCTGCGCTCGCCACCGCGATGGTGTTGGCCAGGCTGTACTGGCCGGCCTCCTCGAGCACCAGCAGGTCGAGGCTGCCCCGCGCGACGCGGCCGTCGTTGGCGAAGTCCCATGCGGTGCCGCCGATCACGCAGCCTTGGTGGTCGGCGATGAACGCTGCGTAGTCCTTCTCGTCGACTACCCGCCACGGTGCGTCGGTGGCCTTCTTCTTGCCCACCCGATCGGGGTCCACGCCAGCGTCGATCACGCCCCCGAGGAGATTCTCGACGACGGCGTGCGACTGTGCGACGACGCCGACCCGCCAACCGTGGTCGCCGACCAGTCGCGCGATGACCCGAGCCGCGGTGTACGTCTTGCCGGTACCCGGCGGCCCGTGCACCGCAAGGTAGGACGAATCGAGATCCAGGAGGGCGTTGGCGATGTCATCGGTGACCACACCGGTGCGGGGGAGTGCGCCACCGCTGACGGTGCGCGGCGGACGGCGCAGCAGGATGTCGGTCACCGCGTCGGCAGGCAGGTTGGGCAACGCGGCACCGACGAATGCCGCAGTTGCCGCGATCGAGTCCTGCAGAGGCTTGGTGTTGATCGGCGCCCCTGGGGTCAGCGCGAACGGCAACTCGTCGAAGGTGCCCCCGTCTTTGGGTTCGCGTTCCCGGATGAGAACTTGGGTGGGTGCCGACGGATCGTCGCACTCCAGTGCCGTCGCCGAGCCCCAGACGCGACGGTCGGGGTCCCCGGCCAGGCCCGTCGGCCCTGGGGGCGCGTAGAGCGCGTAGACGTCGCCGCGCCCGAGATCGCCCGTGGCGAGTTCGCCGGTCAGCATCACCTGCCGCTGCAGCTTGCGAGCCTTCGGCGGCTTGTGCCAGTCGGCAACGACCTCGGCGTGCTCGGCGATGAACACTCCGCTCGCGTCGGCCCATTCGTCGACGGGGTTGTTGATGCGGTCGAAGTGAGACCACCAGAACGGCTTGTCCTCACGCTTGTGGTAACCGCGGGCGGCCGCCACCATCGCCACGGCGGTCTGGTCGGCGGTGCGTTCGTCGACACCGTCGCCCGCGAAGCGCATCAGCGTGCGTTCGAGCCCGTCGGCGATCTCGACCGCGGTTTGGGCGTCGGCGTCGCGCACGGGTTGCGGGCCGCGGGGCGGCACCTCCGATTCGATGGCCCTTGCCATCAACCAGTCGCGCAGCCGACGCGTCGACCGGCAGTCGTAGCGGTTGTAGTCCTCGATCTCCTTGAGCACGATCGCTGCATCGTCGACGTTTCCGGCATTGTGCAGTGCGCTGTAAAGGGCGTACTGCGTGATGGAGTCGGTGGCCGTGGTCACCTCGCCGCTGCGCAATTCGTTGCCCATGTAGAGCGGCTCGAGGTACTTGATGCTGTAGCTCTCGGTGCCGACGCGAATACTCTTGCGCACCAACGGATAGAGGTCGACGAGCACGCCGTTGCGCAGCAAGTCGTCGACGGCGTTCTCACCTACGCCGTAGCGCCCGGCCAGGCGTAGCAGCGTGCTCTTCTCATACGCCGCGTAGTGGTAGACGTGCATGCCCGGATAGCGCTTGAGACGCTTGCGCACCATGGCGAGGAAGTCGACGAGGGCCTTCCGCTCGCTGGCCCGGTCGTGGGCCCAATACGGGGTGAACTCGTCGGTGACGGTCAATACGCCCCACAGGTACTCCAGGCCCCACTCGCGGCCGTCGACCGTCCACAGTGGGTCGCCCTCGAAGTCGAAGAACACATCGCCCTTGTCGGCGTCCGGCAGCGTCATCAGAGGCTGCGCGTCGACCACCTCGTACGGCGGCTTGCCGTCGACCCGCTCGGCGATCTGCAGCCGAGCCTGCGCGGTGAGTTTGTTCACCGTGCGCGTGGAGAGTTCGGGTACCGCGTCGGTGTGCTCCGCCAGCGCATGCACGGTGGTGATGCCTGCGTCGAGCATGCGGGCGCGTTGGCTGACCCGCATCCCCGCCACCAGCAACAGGTCGTCGGTGGCGCGTACCTGGACGGCGCACTCGGGGCAGCGGAAGCACGCGCGAACGGCGTCGTCCTCCCACGTCACGGCCGCACCGCCGGCGAGGTGGTCGTCGAGCAGGCGTTCCAGGGCGGCGCGTCGTGGCAGGTAGACGGGAAGCAATTCGTCCACCCGGTAGGCCGCGACCGCGCCGTCACCGAGGACCAGTTCGACCTCGTCGGCAACCGGCACGCCGTTGCGGGCAAGGGTGTCGGCGTAGGCCGCCAGTTGCAGCAGCGCTTCGACCTTGACCGAGCGGGCGAGCTTGGTGTCACGCAGGCGGTATCGGTCGCCTTCGAGTACCAGGAAGTCGGCGAAACCGGCGAACCGGCCGTCGAACATCGCCGCCTGGTAGATGACCGAAGAACGGCCCTCGACCGCGCGCATCGTCTGGTCGAACGCGGCACGAAGGCCTGCGGCGGTGTACTTCGGGCGGCCGATGACCGTCACGTCGCCGTCGAACTCGGCGCGCAGGTCGTCAAGCTGGCGGCGTTCGTGCTCGTCACCGAGAGTCGAAGTGCGGGCGAGCAGTTCGTCCTCTACCCCGATGTTCGGGCCGCGTCCGAGCTTGGCGTCGAAGGCCCGCAGCAGCGCGTACTCGCACCGCGCTGCGGCGGCGAGATCGGAGGCGCTGTAGACGACGCGGTCATCACCCCCATCAGCTAGGACGAACACGCCCGCAACTGTAGGTCAGCTCGCCGACAGCGAGGCGCTCTCAGCCGATTCCCCCGGCCGCTTCCCTTCGACGTTGCTCCCGATAAATGACCCTGGTGCGCTCGGTGTGGATGCGCATCAGGGCGCCGGCCCTGCCGCCGTCGCGGCTAGCGATCGCTTCTATCAACTCGGCGTGCTCCTCCCAGGCGTCTCTCGATCGCACCTGGGCGACGGGCATGTAGTACCACCGCACCCGCTGCTCGACTGAAGCCCTGAGATCGGCAAGGACTTTGTTGTCCGACATGGCAACGATGTAGGTGTGCAACGAGGCGTTGGCCGAGAGAAGGACCTTCTGGTCGTCCACGACGAGCGCTTCTTCGCCAATGCGTTGCAACCCCCATAGGTGCTCTACCTGCTCGGGCGTCGCCTGCTCGGCGCCCAGCTTGGCGGACTCGGCCTCGAGGATGCTGCGCACGGCGAGAAGCTGGTCTGCCTCGGACTCGGTGGGGATGTGAACGAACGCACCGAGTGCGGGCCGCAGATCCACCCAGCCCTCGGAGTGCATGCGCTGCAGCGCCTCCCGGAGGGGCTGCCGGCTCACCCCCAGCGAGGCCGCCAGGTCTTTCTCGACCAGATGCTCACCCGGTTGCAATTCGCGAGTGATGATCATCTCGACGAGGGCGTCGAAGACGGCTTGGCGCAGGGGCGCCGGCCGCTCGATGGGTGACCTCACGGGCCTCGTGGGGGCTGGACGCCCATCATCGGAGTCGGTGTGAGTTGTCGACGCGTGCGCCATGACTCGCGCTCCTCGTCACGTCGGGGCGGGTTCGGGTTCCCGCGCGTTTCAGCATACAGTCGACAGCATCCAATCAGCGTCGTTTGGAGCGTCGAATCGTGCTGTCTAGATCGAAGTTTGGGAAGTTCATCGGTGGCGGACTACCCGCTGCCTAACCCGTGTTGCCGATGAGCTCGACCCCGTTGCCGTTCCAGTGGAATCGGACGACGCTCCTCAGTCCGCTGGTTTCGTTGAGGTACATCAGTGCGATGGTGTCACCGGTGGTGGCCTCGTTGTCGATCCCGTTGAAGCCGTAGGTGTCCGGCACACCCGTCGGGATGACCTTCCCGAGGTGGAACAGCACCGCGCGGGTGTTCGGGTTGTCTGCGTTGGTGTTCGCCTTGATGACGATCGCGGACAGCTGCGCGCATTCGCTGTAATTGCCCGCCAGCGGTTCTGAGCTCCACGGCTGGCCACTGCGCGGGTCGCGGGGAAGGTCGGATACGGCCTTCGCGATCTCGGGCGCCGTCAGGTTGATGGCGCACGGGTCGGCTGGCGCAGGTGCGGGCGACGGACCGGACGCGACCGTCGGGGCAGGCGCCGGGGGAGCCGTTTGTACGGGTGCGACGGTGGCCGCGGGCGTCTTGGACACCGTCGAGTCGCTCGCCCCGCAGCCTGCGAGTACCGCGACTGCCGCCAGAACCGCGAACCACCTCACTGGGACATCACTGGGACATTATGAAGGGCGACCGAAGGTGCTCGACGTCATCATGGCTTCATGATGGGGGAGAGAGCTGCGAGTACCCGTAGACTGCAACCTCGATGACGTCTGAAGAACCCGACGCGAAGAGCGCCGAACTAACCTTTGCTGACCTGCAAATTCACCCTTCGGTGCTGCAGGCCCTCGCCGACGTCGGTTACGAGTCGCCGTCGGCAATCCAGGCGGCCACGATTCCGCCGATGATGGCGGGCTCCGACGTCGTCGGGCTCGCGCAGACCGGAACCGGCAAGACCGCGGCCTTCGCCATCCCGATCCTGTCCAGGATCGACACCTCCAGTCGCACCACGCAGGCGCTGGTGCTGGCGCCGACGCGGGAGCTGGCGCTGCAGGTGGCGGAGGCGTTCAGCCGATACGGTGCGCACCTGCCGGTGCACGTCCTTCCGGTGTACGGCGGATCGTCGTACGGTCCACAGCTGGCCGGGCTGAAGCGCGGTGCGCAGGTGGTGGTCGGCACGCCCGGCCGGGTGATCGACCACCTGGAGAAGGGCAGCCTCGACCTCTCGCACCTCGACTACATGGTGCTCGACGAGGCCGACGAGATGCTGCAGATGGGCTTCGCCGAGGACGTCGAGCGGATTCTCGCCGATACGCCCGAGTACAAGCAGGTGGCGTTGTTCTCGGCCACCATGCCGCCCGCCATCCGCAAGATCACCTCCAAGTACCTGCACGATCCCGTCCAGGTCACGGTGAAGTCGAAAACCGCCACCGCGGAGAACATTTCGCAGCGTTACATCCAGGTGGCCGGGTCGCGCAAGATGGACGCGCTCACCCGGCTGCTCGAGGTCGAACCGTTCGAGGCGATGATCGTGTTCGTCCGGACCAAGCAGGCCACCGAGGAGGTCGCCGAGAAGCTTCGCGCGCGGGGATTCTCGGCCGCGGCGATCAACGGCGACATCGCTCAGGCCGTGCGCGAACGGACCATCGCGCAGCTCAAGGACGGGACGATCGACATCCTGATCGCCACCGACGTGGCGGCGCGCGGTCTCGACGTGGAGCGCATCTCACACGTTCTGAACTACGACATCCCGCACGATCCCGAGTCCTACGTCCACCGCATCGGTCGTACCGGTCGGGCCGGCCGTTCTGGCGCGGCGGTGCTGTTCGTCACGCCTCGCGAGAAGCACCTCCTGAATTCGATCGAGCGGGTCTCCCGGCAGAAGCTCGTCGAGTCCCAGCTGCCGTCGGTCGACGACGTCAACGACAGGCGGGTGGAGAAGTTCCGCGAATCGATCACCGAGGCCCTGAACGCACCCGGCATCGAGTTGTTCCGCAAGCTGATCGAGGGTTACGAGCGCGACCACGACGTGCCGACGGCCGAGATCGCCGCTGCGCTGGCGGTCCAGAGCCGCGGCGGTGGCGAGTTCCTGATGACGGAGCCGCCCCCGGAGAAGCGCAAGGAGCGGCCGGCACGTGACGACGGTCCGCCGCGCAAGTCGCGGGACCGCAACCGCGACGACCTCGCGACCTATCGCATCGCGGTCGGCAAGCGGCACAAGGTCGGTCCCGGTTCGATCGTGGGCGCGATCGCCAACGAGGGTGGCCTGCACCGCAGCGACTTCGGCCACATCACCATCAAGATGGACCATTCGACGGTCGAGCTGCCCGCGAAGTTGTCGAGGGAGACGCTGAAGAAGCTCGAGCACACCCGCATCTCGGGTGTGTTGATCAACCTTCGGCCTGACCGGGCGGGTCCAGCTGGTCCGCCGCACCATCACAAGTCGAAGTGACGACGGTTGACTCCCCTAGGCGCTCATCTGAACGGGTAGCCTCCCTGACCGGCATTCGCGCGGTCGCCGCACTCCTGGTGATGCTGACGCATGCCGCGTACACCACGGGCAAGTACACCCACGGCTACGTCGGGCTGTTGTACTCGCGCGCGGAGATCGGCGTCCCGATCTTCTTCGTGCTCTCTGGCTTCCTGCTGTTCTCGCCCTGGGTGCGGGCTAACGCCCAGGCCGACGGTCGTCGGCAGCCCGACTCCGGAGCCGGTGAGCCGCCGTCAGTCCGTCGCTACGCCTGGCACCGGGTGCGGCGCATCATGCCTGCCTACGTCATCACGGTGCTCGCGGCCTACCTCGTGTACCACTTCCGCATGGGGGGGCCGAATCCCGGTCACACCTGGATGGGGTTGTTCCGCAACCTGACGCTGACGCAGATCTACACCGACGACTACCTGTTCTCCTATCTGCACCAGGGGCTGACGCAGATGTGGAGCCTCGCCGTCGAGGCCGCGTTCTACGTGGCGTTGCCGCTGCTGGCCTACGTGCTGTTGGTGGTGCTCTGTCGCAGGCAGTGGCACCCGGTGCGGCTGATCCTCGGACTGCTGGTGCTCTCGCTCGTCAGCCCGGCGTGGCTGGTCCTGGTCCACACCACCGACTTCCTGCCCGACGGCGCGCCGCTGTGGCTGCCCACGTACCTGATGTGGTTCGTCGGGGGCATGCTGCTTGCCGCCCTGCTCCCGTTGGGGGTGCGCGCCTACGCGATGATCTGCGTTCCGTTGGCGCTGGTCTGTTACTTCATCGCCGCGACCCCGATCGCGGGTGCGCCGACGACGTCACCGGCAGAACTGCGCGAAGGCCTGGCGAAGGCGTTCTTCTACGCACTGATCTCGACGCTGGTGGTGGCCCCGCTGGCGTTGAGGGGAAGCGACGACGCGCAGGGTTGGTACACGCGTCTCCTTGCCTCGCGGCCGGTGGTGTTCCTCGGTGAGATTTCCTACGAGATCTTCCTCATCCACCTGGTCACGATGGAGTTGGTGATGGTGGAGATCCTTCGGTTTCCGATCTACACCGGTTCGATCTTCTGGCTCTTCGCCGTGACTCTGGTGGTGACGATCCCGTTGGCCTGGCTGTTGCACCGCCTCACCCGGGTGCGCACCTAGCTCCCTTGACCTCGCCGAACGTGGATTACCCCCACTCTTGCCTCAAGAAAGCGTGGGGGTAATCCACGTTCGGCGGGGAAGGTCCGGCGCCTCGACGACGGATTGGTTAGGGTATGCTTACCTAAGTCGATTGGGAGGTAAGCATGGCCAAGGAGAAGCCGTCGCGCGGGTTGACCGGCACCCTCGTCAAGTTGTGGCGAGGCGGCGACTACGAGCTGACCGTTACGGGACGCACCGAACTCACGCCCAACTATGTGCGGCTGCACTTCGAGGGCAAGGATCTGCTCGACCAGCGGCAGGTCCACCCGACCATGTGGGTCCGCGGCTGGTTTCCCGACGGCTCGAAGTCCCACCAGCGCGGCTACACATTGGTGAACGCCGATGCCGCCGCCGGAACGCTCGACATCGACTTCTCGATGCACGAAGGACTGGCGACGCGATGGGCCTCGCGGGCCGCGGCAGGTGACACCCTCGAGGTGACGCTGCTCGGCAGCGACTTCACGCTGCCCGAACCCACGCCTGCCGGGTACGTCATCGTCGGTGACACGGCGTCGCTGCCCGCGATCAACTCGCTGCTCGGCGCGATCGGGGACACCCCGGCCACGGTCTTCCTCGAGTCGGCGCACGACGACGACCGCGAGCTGCCGGTCGCCAGGGGTGGGGTCACGTGGATCGACCGCAAGAACGACGGCGCGGCGTTGGTGGAGGCGGTCGGCGCGTCGGCATTCGACGCCGCGGACCACTTCGGCTGGGTCGCCTGCGACAACCGCACCACGCGCGCCGTCGCCAAGATCTTCCGCGAGGACTACAAGATCCCGCGCAAGGCGGTGAAGGCTCAGGCCTACTGGGCGGCGTGACTACTTCTCGACACGAGCGTCAATTCCGCGCGGCGCCAGACGCCGACGCCTAGTCTGGCCGTCTCGGACTCGAGCACAGCGGTCCGAGATCGCCAGCATGGGCGATCACTTCGGCGAGTGGACGTCAATGAGCTCTCTCGATCAAGCGCCGCCGGTCCGGCGTGACATTCTTCCCGTTCCCGACGTCGCGCACATCGGCCTCACGACGTACGACGCGAAGGATCCCGATACCAGTTATCCGCCGATCAGGGACATCCGGCCGCCCGCGACTGCACCCAACGTGTTGGTCGTCCTGATCGACGACGTCGGATTCGGCGCCAGTAGCGCGTTCGGCGGACCGTGTGAAACTCCAAACTTCGAAAAGCTGGCCGCTGGGGGACTGAAGTACAACCGGTTCCACACCACGGCGCTGTGCTCGCCGACCCGTCAGGCGCTTCTGACCGGACGCAACCACCATTCCGTCGGCATGGGAAACATCACCGAAACCGCCACGGCTGCACCCGGATACACCTCGGTGCTCCCCAACACGAAGGCGCCGTTGGCGTTGACTCTGAAGCTCAATGGCTACTCGACGGCCCAGTTCGGCAAGTGCCACGAGGTTCCCGTGTGGCAGACCAGTCCCGCAGGCCCCTTCACCGCATGGCCGACTGGCGGTGGCGGATTCGAGTACTTCTACGGCTTCATCGGCGGCGAGAACAACCAGTGGGATCCCGCCCTGTACGAGGGCACCACCCCGATCGAACCACCGAAGACGCCTGCCGAGGGTTACCACCTGACCGAGGACCTGACCGACAAGGCGATCAACTGGGCGCGCCAGCAGAAGGCGCTGCTGCCCGACAAGCCCTTCTTCATGTACTTCGCACCGGGTGCCACGCACGCGCCGCACCACGTGCCCCAGGAGTGGATCGACAAGTACAGAGGCAAGTTCGCGGACGGCTGGGATCGCCAGCGGGAGCTCACCTTCGAGCGGCAGAAGGAACTGGGCGTCATCGGACCAGACGCCGTGCTGACTCCGCGCGACGCCGAGATCCCGGCGTGGGACGACATGGACCCCGCGCTCAAGCCGGCGCTCGAGCGCCAGATGGAGGTCTACGCCGCGTTCCTGGAGCACACCGACCATCACGTGGGCCGGCTGCTTGATGCCCTCGAACCCGTCCTCGACGACACGCTGGTCTACCTCATCATCGGCGACAACGGGGCGTCCGCGGAGGGCACGCTGCAGGGTGCCTTCAACGAGATGGCCAACTTCAACGGCATGGCCGACATCGAGACTCCCGAATTCCTCGCGTCGAAGATCGACGAGTTCGGCGGAGAGGGTTCCTACGGCCACTACGCCGTCGGCTGGGCGTGGGCGATGGATTCGCCGTACCAGTGGACCAAGCAGGTGGCGTCGCACTGGGGTGGCACCCGCAACGGCACGATCGTGCACTGGCCCAAGGGGATCGAGGACAAGGGTGGCCACCGCAACCAGTTCACCCACGTCATCGACCTGGCGCCAACGGTGCTGGAAGCTGCGGGCATCCCCGCGCCGACGCTGGTCAACGGGGTGCTGCAGAGTCCCTATGAGGGCACCAGCATGCTCTACAGCTTCAACGACGCCGATGCCGCCGAGCGCCACCAGACCCAGTACTTCGAGATGTTCTGCAACCGCGGGATTTACCACAAGGGCTGGAGTGCGGTGACCAAGCACCGCACGCCGTGGGCGATGGGCGGAGCAGTGATGCCAGCCTTCGACGACGACGTCTGGGAACTCTATGACGGCAACGTCGACTGGACACAGGCCAATGACCTTTCCAAGGAGAATCCGGAGAAACTGCACGAGCTGCAGCGTCTTTGGTTGATCGAAGCCGTCAAGTACAACGTGCTTCCGCTCGACGACCGCCAGATCGAGCGCATCAACCCCACGTCAGCCGGCCGGCCATCGTTGATCAAGGGCAATAGTCAGTTGCTGTTCGCGGGCATGGGCCGACTGTCGGAGAACAGCGTGGTCGACGTCAAGAACAAGTCGTTCGCAGTGACCTCTGAGGTCGACGTGCCTACCGGCGGCGCCGAAGGCGTGATCATCGCCCAGGGCGGTCGATTCGGCGGTTGGAGTCTGTACGCCAAGGACGGTCGAGCCAAGTTCCACTACAACGTGCTTGGCATCAAGTCCTTCGACGTCGAGGCTCGTGAGCCCATTCCGGCTGGCACCGGCCAGGTGCGCATGGAGTTCGCCTACGACGGTGGGGGTTTCGGCAAGGGGGGTGCCGTGACGCTGTACTACGACGGCAGAGAAGTCGGGAGCGGCCGAGTCGATCTCACCCAGGGCTTCATCTTCTCCGCCGACGAGACGACCGACGTCGGCTACGAGTCCGGCACCACCGTCAGCCCGGACTACACCGCCCACACCAGCAAGTTCAATGGCAAGATCGACTGGGTGCGAATCGATCTGGGCGACGACGCCAAGGACGCCGACCATTACATCGATCCCGACGAACGCTTCCGGGTGGCAATGGCGCGGCAGTAGCCGGCCTAACTGGTGGACTGCCGCGTCGTGGGCATCACGGTCGGCAGCACGAATTCCTCGAGCATCGCACGCTCCTCGGCCTCGTCGTGCCCTGGGAACACCAGTAGCGAGACCATGACGCGCAGCAGCCAGCGAGCTCGCCTTTCGACGTCCTCGACTCCAAGCGCCGCGAGATAGGCCTCCGTGCGCGCCTTGATCACCTCGGAGCGTTCGGCCATCTCGCCACCGATGGGGCGCTGAGTGGGTGCGAACCACGATGACAGGGCGGGGCTTTCGCGGACCTGACGCAGCGCCGCGACGATGCCTTCGACGAGTCGCGTGTGGGGGTCGCCGATGCCGGTCACCTGCTCGCCCAACTCGCGGAACACCCGGTGCGCCTCCCGGTGGACATAGGCCGTGTAGAGCGCGTCACGGTTCTCGAAGTAGCGGTACAGCGTCGCGCGGGAACAGCCTGAGGCCTTGGCGATGTCGTTCATGCCGACGCTCGCGGGATCGTGGCGGGCGAAGAGTTCCTCGGCCGCGTCCAGGATCCTCTGTGCCGCGGCATCACTACGGTTGGCAGCCAGCCAGTCCGCCACCGTCACATCACCCGAAATGGCACGGACAGTGGTCGGCGCACGTAACTGCCCCCCGCCCAAACC
>NZ_JBOGDD010001046.1:0-6107 GCF_050701675.1 Mycobacterium sp.
GTATGTACTCACAACCGTTGGCCGAGGCCATCGCCGAGGCCGAGAGCCTCGTCGCCGCAGCGCCGTTCATCGAATCCGAGGCCGACCTCCTCGAGGGGTTGCAGTACCTCGCAGGCTGCATCGCGGCGTGCACCAGTGTGGCGTTCGACTACGACCGCGACCACCCGTTCCTGCACAGCGGCACCGGGCCGTTCACCAAGATGGGGCTCGACAACCCCGACACGATGTACTTCGGCACGCGGGTACAACCCGGGCACGAATACGTCGTCACCGGGCGCCGCGGCACCACCACCGACGTGAGCTTCCAGTTGCTCGGCGGCGAATACACCGACGAGAACGTGCCGGACAGCGAGACGGCGTTCGACGACCGCAAGCTCGACATCGCCGACGACGGCACCTTCGAGTGGCGGTTCACGCCAACCACTCCTTCGCAGCTGGTCATCCGCGAGGTGTACGACGACTGGTCCGCCCGGCGCGGCTCATTCGCGATCGCGCGCACCGACACCGAGGGCACCGCACCGCCGGCACTGACCCGCGAGCTCATCGAGAAGCGGTACGCCGTCGCAGGCAAGCAGCTGGTCCAGCGGGTCAAGACGTGGCTGCAGTTCCCGCAGTGGTTCTACACGGACAGCCCGGCCAACACGATGGTGTCGCCGCGACTGACACCCGGCGGCCTTGCCACGCAGTACTCGTCGGCCGGTCAGTTCGACCTGACCGGGGACCAGGCGCTGATCATCACGCTGTCGGTCACCGACGCGCCGTATCTCGGCTTCCAGCTCGGCAGCCTCTGGTACATCTCGCTGGACTACATCAACCACCAGACGTCGTTGAACGGCACTCAGGCGCAAGCGGATCCGGACGGCAAGATCCGCATCGTCGTCTCCGATCAGAACCCTGGGGTGACCAACTGGGTGGAGACGCTCGGGCACGGCAAGGGCTTCCTGCAGTTCCGGTGGCAGCGCGTGTCCCGTGAGCTGACCGAGGCCGACGGGCCCACCGTCGAGCTGGTCGACATCGACGCGGTGGCGGCCTCGCTGCCGTACTACGAGTCCAACAAGATCTCCGAGGAAGACTGGCGGGCGCGAATCGCACTACGCCAGAAGCAAATTGGCGAAAGAATGGTGGGGTAGATCATGGCGGGATTGCTCGACGGCAAGGTTGTGGTGATCAGCGGTGTGGGTCCAGCGCTGGGGACGACGCTCGCGCGCCGTTGCGCCGAGAACGGCGCCGATCTGGTGCTGGCGGCCCGCACGGTCGAACGTCTCGAGGACGTCGCCAAGCAGGTGACCGACCTGGGCCGGCGCGCGGTGACCGTGGGCACCGACATCACCGACGAGGCTCAGGTGGACAACCTCGTCGCACGGGCGCACGAGGCGTACGGCAAGGTCGACGTACTCATCAACAACGCCTTCCGGGTGCCATCGATGAGGCCGTTGGCCAATACCACGTTCGAGCACATGCGCGACGCGATCGAACTGACCGTGTTCGGCGCGCTGCGGATGATTCAGGGCTTCACGCCTGCCTTGGCCGAGGCAGGAGGGTCGATCGTCAACGTCAACTCGATGGTGGTGCGCCACTCGCAGGCCAAGTACGGGGCGTACAAGATGGCCAAGTCGGCGCTGCTGGCCATGTCGCAGTCGTTGGCCACCGAGCTGGGAGAGCAGAACATTCGCGTTAATTCGGTTCTGCCCGGCTACATCTGGGGCGGCACGCTGCAGGGTTACTTCGAACACCAGGCGGGCAAGTACGGCACCTCCGTTGACGAGATCTACAAGGCGGCGGCAGTCAACAGCGACCTGAAGCGCCTGCCCACCGAGGACGAGGTCGCCTCGGCGATCCTGTTCATGGCGAGCGATCTGTCCAGCGGTATCACCGGCCAGGCGCTTGACGTGAACTGCGGAGAATATAAAGCCTGATGAGCACCCGTACCGATGTCGGCACCGTCGACGACCTACACGCGTCGGCCGTGAAGGCCTGCGGCCTCGACGATTTCGGCGTCGACGACGACAACTACCGCGAGGCGCTCGCCGTACTGCTCGAGTCGTTCCGCCGCGATGCCGACCTCACCGAGTTCGGCAGCAAGATGCAGCGCTTCTTCGTCCGCAACGCCCTCGTCGCTCGGTTGGTGTCCGAGGCGGCGTTCAAGCAGTACCCGCAGCACGTCGACGTGCCCATCGAGCGACCGATCTTCGTGACCGGCCTGCCCAGGACGGGCACCACGTTGATCCACCGGTTGCTCACGGCCGATCCCCGCCACCAGGGCCTCGAACTCTGGCTGGCCGAGTTCCCGCAGCCGCGCCCGCCGCGCGAAACCTGGTCGAGCAACCCGGTGTTCAACCAGATCGACGCCCAGTTCAGCAAGGCTCACGAGGAGAACCCGGACTACACCGGCCTGCACTACATGACCGCCGACGAGGTCGAGGAGTGCTGGCAGTTGCTGCGCCAATCGCTGCACTCGGTGTCCTACGAGACGCTGGCGCATCTGCCGACGTACTCGCAGTGGCTGTCGAAGCAGGACTGGACCAAGCCGTATCAGCGACACCGCAAGAACCTTCAGCTCATCGGCCTCAACGACGCCGAGAAG
Organism: Mycobacterium sp.; assembly: GCF_050701675.1. Classification (GTDB taxonomy): domain Bacteria; phylum Actinomycetota; class Actinomycetes; order Mycobacteriales; family Mycobacteriaceae; genus Mycobacterium. The sequence continues at coordinate 2,585 of NZ_JBOGDD010001046.1, forward strand.
CGCTGGGTGCTGAAGAACCCCAGCCACCTGTTCGCGCTCGACGCGCTGTTCGCCACCTATCCCGACGCGCTGGTGGTGCAGTGCCACCGACCCGCCGAGACGATCATGGCGTCGATGTGCTCATTGGCCCAGCACACCACCGAGGGCTGGTCGAATGCCTTCACGAACGAGGTCATCGGGCAGGACTCGCTGGAGACGTGGTCGCGGGGCCTGGAGTTGTTCAATGCCGAACGTGCCAAGCAAGACCCGGCGCAGTTCTACGACCTCGACTACTTCGAGTTCATCAAGGACCCGATCTCGGTCGTGGGGAGCATCTACCAGAAGTTCGGCATTGACTTCACCGACGCCGCCCGCCAAGCGATCACCGACAGTCACGTCGAGAGCCAGAAGGGCCCGCGGGCGCCCAAGCATACCTACTCGCTGGATGACTACGGGCTGACGCCCGAAGTGGTCAAGGAGCGCTTCAAGGGCTTGTGAGCGGTTGCCGCGAGCGTGCGTGTCTGTGCATGAACTCCCGGCGTGTCGCGTGCAAATGCGCACGCTCGCGGGAGGTTTGAGGCGTCGTCGCCTAGCCGTCGCCCGGTGATGGCGCCGTCGATTCCTCCTCGAGGCACCCCTCCGCAACCGCGTGCTTGATGCTGTCGGTCAGCTTGGGACACGACCGGCTCCTACTGCTGTCGCCGCCGCTCGCACGGATTTCGGCGAACGTCGCGCACCGCTGGGTGGCCTCCGAACTCCATTGCACCGCAGTGTGTTCCGCGCCGAGCTTCTTGACCGCCACGGTGACGTGGCAGAACCGGCAGTCGACGGGCGTCAGGCCCGCATTCAGGTAGCGCTCGCGGTCCCTGGCGGAGGCTTCCTTGACCGCCGCGGCACGATCGGGATCGGTGGCGAAGTCCGGTGCCTTGGACCACGTTCCCGTTGCCGGCGGGCGGTCCCCCGCCGGGTGCTCGTCCTCGTCATGCCCGAGCAACGCCAGCATCGAACGCGCCAGCCGATCGGCATCCGGCGCCTGTGTCATGTCGCCGGCTGTTCCTCGGCGCGCTTGCGCAGGTTCTCCTCGACCTCGACATGCCACTTCTCGTTGGCCGCCGTGGTGTCGACCTCGATCTCGAACCGGTCGGTCATGTCCGGCGTGACGTCGGCGACGTCGACGTAGAACTGCTGATACCAGCGGCGCATCTGGTACACCGCGCCGTCCTCCTCGACCAGCAGCGGATTGTCGATGCGGGTCTTGTGCTTCCAGATCTCGACGTCCTGCAGGAAGCCCTTGCTGACGCCTTCGGTGAACGCCCTGGACAGCTTCTCGGTCATCTTCTCGTCCATGCCCTTGGGCTTCTCGACCATGACGCCCCACTGCAGCACGAACGCATCCTGGCTCACCGGGTAGTGGCAGTTGATCAGGATCGACTCGGCCTTGAATCCGCCGTAGTTGTTGTGCAGCCAGTTGATCATGAACGACGGGCCGAAGTAGGAAGCCTCGGAGTCGAGGTGCGCCTCACCGTAGGCGGTCCCCAGGTCGTTCACGTCCGGGCGGCCGACGTTGTGCAGGTACTGCGACGCGATGTGGCCCTCGAAGACGTTCTTGAAGTACGTCGGCAGACCGAAGTGGATGTAGAAGAAGTGCGCCATGTCGGTGACGTTGTCGATGATCTCGCGGCAGTTGGAGCCCTCGATGAGCATCGAGTTCCAGCGCCAGTCGGTCCAGTCGTCGCTGCCGAACTCCGCGAGTTCCGGGATGCGGAGCTCCGGTGGCGGCGGGTTGCCCTCGTGGTCGTGCCAGACGTAGAGCAGCCCGCTGCGGACGTCGGTGGTCCATGCCCTCGTGCGGGCCAGCCGAGGTGTGCGCTTGGCATACGGCACCAGCTTGCACTTGCCGTCGCCGCCCCAGCGCCAGTCGTGGAACGGGCACGCGATCTCGTCGCCCTTGATGGTCCCCTGCGACAGGTCGCCGCCCATGTGGCGGCAGAAGCCGTCGAGGATCTTCAGCTCGCCCTGGGAGTCCGCGAAGATCACCAGTTTGGTGCCGAAGATCTGCACGGAATGCGGCTTGCCGTCCTGGAACTCCGCCACCGGTCCGAGGCAGTGCCAGCCCCGCGCATAGCGGTCTGGCAGCGCTCCTGTGTCGATCTCGCGAACGCCAGCGGTTTCGGTACTCACGGTGGGCCTCCCGTTTCTGAACTCACTAACTAGAACACGTTACAGTTTTTCCCACCCGCCGCGCAATGCGAAGGCGTCGACCTGCGGTATATCTAGACGATGCCGCTGTACGCCTTCGAGGGTAGATCGCCCGTGGTCGACCCGACCGCCTTCATCGCACCGACCGCCACGCTGATCGGAGACGTGCACGTGGAGGAGGGTGCGTCGATCTGGTTCAACGCCGTGCTGAGGGCCGATTTCGCCCCGATCATCGTCCGGAAGGGCGCGAACGTGCAGGACTGCTGCGTGCTGCACGCGCCGCCGGGAATCCCCGTCGACATCGGGCCGGGCGCCACCATCGCGCACGGGTGCGTCATCCACGGCGTCCACGTCGGCCAAGAGGCGGTGATCGCCAATCACGCCACCGTGCTCGACGGCGCGGTCATCGGGCGGCGCAGCCTGGTCGCGGCGCACTCGTTGGTGACCGGCGGCACCAAGATCCCCGACGAGGTCTTCGTGACGGGAGCGCCCGCCAAGGTGCGCGGCCCGATTGCAGGCACGGGTGCGGAGATGTGGGTGAACGTCAATCCAGGCGCGTACCAGGATCTCGCCCGTCGATACCTGGACGGTCTTGCTCCGATCGCCGAGGCCTAGACCGACTACTGCGCGTCGGTGAGCCCGACCCGCAGGGCGATCTGCTGCATCTTGCCGATGTCGGTGACGAATCGATCCGTGGTGACGTCCCCGGTCGCGCTTTGGAACTCCAACCGGACCAACGCCCGCCCCTCCGTGAAGTAGAGAAGTGTGACGGCCTTGTCGTCCTCGGGGTAGGTGCCGGAGATCGTGACACCGTCGGTGCCAACCGGTGACGGTGTGGGAGCGCCGCCGGCCACCGTGTCGGTGAGCGTCTGCGACGTCTGCTTCAGGGCCGCCGAAGCTGCCGCGGCGTCCGGGTAGATCAGCACGGTGCTGGTGATCGCCCGCGTGTCCTGGTCGTTGACGAAGAACGCGCTGGCGCCCGGCTGGCCGTTGGGCTGCGCCTGGTTCGACCGCGGGTGGAACGTGTCGTCCGCGTCACTCAGGTCGGCGGCGGTGACAAGCAGACGCTGGTAGTCGGCCGCATTGGCGGTGGTGGTCGGCGTGGTCTTCTGTGTGCTCGTCGTGGCGACGGCGCCCGGCAGCCCCGGCAACGCGCTCGGCGCTGGGCTTGCCGGGTCAGTGCCCGAGCAGCCGCTGATGCCGACGACGAGAACGGCCGCCCATATCGCAGGCCGGAGGTTCTTGGGAGTAAGTGAGGGCAAGGTTATCGAAAGTCAATGCAAGAGTTTGGAAGAATTCTCGCCCAACGGTACGCGGGGTGCCGTCAGTCCTGCCACTCCGAGCG
>NZ_JBOGDD010001047.1:0-1766 GCF_050701675.1 Mycobacterium sp.
CAGGGATACCGGCTGCGCGTGAACATGGCGCCCGCGGACGGGACGTACAAGGTCAATCGGCTGGACCAGGTCACGTCGTGACGGCGCTTCTCGAGCAAGACACCGAACTGCCGACCGCGGACGACGACGCCGTGCGGTACGCCTCCTGGCACGCGCGGGCGGGTGCGCTGGCGCTTGACGTCCTGCCCGGTGTCGCCGTGATCGCGACGATGGCGTTGTTGGCCGTGACGACTCCCGTGTGGGGATGGCTGTGGTGGGTGTTCACCGCAACGGCGGTGTTGGCCGCGGTCGCGACGCTCGTCAATCGCGTCGTGCTGCCGTCGGTGGTCGGCTGGACCATGGGTCGCGCCGTCGTCGGGATCCGCGTCACGACGCCGACCGGTGGCCTCGTCGGCGGGTTCGGGCTGCTGGGCCGCGAGCTCGCGCACGTCCTCGACACGGCCGCATTGTTCATCGGTTGGCTCTGGCCGCTGTGGGACAAGCGGCACCGTACGTTCGCGGATTTGTTGCTACGCACCGAAGTTCGTGTCGTCGACCTCGCCGCGATACCCGTCCGCAACGTCCGGCGCATCGCCGGGCTCGTGCTCGTCGCAGCGGCACTGGTTGGGGTGGCAGGCGGCGGATTGGGTTATCTGCAGGTCTACCGGCACGACCGTGCCATCGAGCAGGCGCGAGCACAGATCACCGAGCAGGGCCCGCGGATCGTCGAGCAGCTGTTGAGTTACGGCAGTCAGACGGTCGGTGACGACTTCGCGAGGGCACAGACGCTGGCGACGGACGCCTACCGGCCGTTGTTGACCGCGCAGCAGGAGTCCGTGCGGAAGTCCGGCATCACCGACAACGAGTACTGGGCGGTGAGCAGCGCGGTGCTGTCGGTGAGTACGGACAAGGCAGCGATGCTGTTGGCGCTTCAGGGCCAGCGAGGATCGGACCCCGCGAAGCTGAGGTTCATCACCGCCACCGTGCGGGCCGACTTCGAGAAGTCGGGTGACCACTGGCGGGTCGCGGTTCTCACGGTCCTGAAGAAGCCGCTGACGGGCCAGCAGGGTCAAGCTGCCCCAGCCCCGGCCCCCGCCCCACCTGGCACACCGCCGAGCGAGCCGGGACGATGAGCCCCCGCCGCAAGATCGAGACGGCTGACCGAGACTTCTTCTCGGTGCGGGCCCGTGCACCGAGGAAGCCGGTGCGCTGGGGGCTGCCGCTGACGGCCTTCCTCGCGTTCGTCCTGGCCGCAGCGGCCATCGCAGGAAGCGTCTTCATGCTGGTCGGCCACGAGAGCTATCGGCGCACCGAGGTCAGGGATGCGTCTGCGATTGGTTACGTACGCGGGTTCATGACCAATTACACGACGTTGGATCCGTTCCACGCCAACGACTATGCCAACGAAATCCTGACGCAGGGAACGGGCGACTTCGCCAAGTCCTTCAAGGAGAAGATGAACGAGATCGTCGTTCAGGTGGCGCGTGCCGAACCCACCACGGGAACCGTGCTGGAGGCCGGGGTGCAACGCTGGAACGACAACGGCAGCGCCGACGTGCTGGTGGCGACCACGGTCAAGTCCACCGCTCCCGACGGCAAGACCCCCATCGAGAGCGGAACCCGTTGGGTCGTCACGACTATCGAGGAGGGACAGCAGTGGAAGATCAGTCAGCTGATTCAAGTGATCTGACCGCCGACGCCGCCGTCCCCCAGGGGAAGGCGGCGCGCAACCGCCACCGACTGCCCCGGAAAGCGCAGCTCGACGAGGCGGGCACCGAGGCGACCTC
>NZ_JBOGDD010001048.1:0-7823 GCF_050701675.1 Mycobacterium sp.
GACGAGATCTTCGGGCCCGCCGGTGCCGAAGCCTTCGCGGCGGATCTGCCCGATGCCGAGATCCACCTTCTCGAGGGTGGGCACTTCCTGCTCGAGTCGGCGTTGGACGAGGTGACTGCGCTCATCCTGAAGTTCCTCGGACAGGGGCGGTAGCGACTGGAGGCCGACAACCCAATCGTCACCGCGCGCTGATCTGGCGTGCCGGGATACCGCTGGCGGCCGGGCCGTCCAACTGACCGGGCCATCGTACGCGGCTTCTCGGGCCGAGAAGTGGGGCGCCGCCCCCCAAAATGTGGTACCGCAGGTAGTCTTTTGCCCAAATGGCAGAATTTGCGCGAACCATCAATGCGGAAGAAGCCCATTCGCGAGTATTCACAGCCAAGGGACTCGCCACCCGCGAGCGGATCCTGCGGTCGGCGGCGAACGTGCTGCTCGCCGAGGGCTTGTCGGGTTTCAGCATGGACAGGGTGCGCCAGGAGGCCTCGGTCAGCGGATCGCAGATCACTCATTACTTCGTCGACAGACAGGATTTGATCCGCGCAGTGGTAGAGCGGCAAATCGAAGGAGTATTGGAGTTTCACCGTCAGTCCAGGCTGGGCGGACTCGACACCTTCGAGGACTGGGAGCGATGGATCGATCTCAACATGCGCTACCTGCGCAAGATCGGCTATCGAGGTACGGCGACCTATCACACACTGGTCGGTCAACTGGCGAAATACGATGACACCACCCGCAAGACCTTCGCCGACGGATACTGGCGCTGGGTAACGCTTCTCGAAGACTCATTCGCCCGGATGAAGAGCCGCGGCATCCTGGTCAAATCCGCGCAGCCCCGTGACCTTGCGCTGGTAGTGGTGTGTCTGCATCAGGGAGCCGGGATCTTGAGCTATGCCTACCGGGAAGAGTGGCCGCTGGCCGAGGCCACTCGATTCGCTGTTGACTACCTGCGCCTGTTTGCTGCAGATCCCGCCGAACGTCAGCCCCGCCGGCCACGTCGGACGCCCAAGCGGCGGGACTTCACCGCGCCGCAAGCGGTCGGCGACTCACAATTCACAGCGAAGGGATTGGCCACGCGGGCCCGCATCGTCGAAGGGGCCGCCGAGTTGATGTACGAACGCGGTGTCAGCGGCACCAGCCTCGACGACGTGCGCAAGGCCGTCGGGGTCAGCGGATCGCAGATCTCGCACTACTTCGCCGACAAGCAAGAGCTCACCCGTCGAGTGATTGAGGCTCGTACCGACTTCGTCGTAGCGTTTCACAACCAGCCGAAGCTCAGCTTTCTAGACAGCCTTCACTCATTGCGGGCGTGGGCTGACTTGTCTTGGAAACAGGCCGGTCCGGACTATCTACGAAGTGGCTGCGTGTACGGCTCGCTGACTGGCGAGCTTCTCGAGGCAGACGACTCGATTCTCGACGTCCTTGCCGCCGGGTACGGCCGCTGGCTCCGGCTGTTCGAGGACGGTCTGTGCGCGATGCGCGAGCGCGGTGATCTGATATCCGACGCAAATCCGCGCCATCTTGCGGTCGCACTGGTCACTGCGCACCAGGGCGGTGCCATGGTGACCCATGTGACACGCTCCGGTGATCCGTTCCGGCACGCCGTCGACGCCTCCCTGGATTACGTCGCCTCGTTCGCAACGCCATCCGCCAAGCGTGCCGCCAAAGCCAGAGCGCGAACGAAGATATCCTACTGACCCGATCGCGTGGCATCGCAAAACCGCTGAATACCTCGTGAATGACGCGGTATGGACAATATGGGTTCTATGCCCCAGAATATTGGGGATAGAAACCCAAATGTCGGAATCCTGCGAATATTTCTTCCGTGGTAGACGATCAAGGACCGGTCCACGACCCCTTGGGTATCCGGATTCAGCGGCTGGCCCCGAAGGCGCAGCGCGCTGGGGGTAGGACGAAAGGACATCACCATGGGTCTGGCCTGGCAGCAGGGACCGCTAGCAGCTAAGTCGGTCGGCCACTTCCTCACTGCCGAGCCACTGCCGCGGCTCCTGTTCGTCGAGCCACTGCGCCGACGCATGCGTGTGCGCTTGGGGGAACTGTGGATCGCTGACAGCCAGGACGTGGTACTTCTGCACGAACCGGGCCGTTACCCCGTGGCCTACTTCCCGCGCCGCGATGTCTGCGAGGGCATCCTCGTCGAGGAGGACCACGTCACCGAGCACGCCGACCTCGGCCCCGTGGCGTGGTTCACGGTCCAGACGGCGCAGCGGGAAGCCAGGAGAGCGGCGTGGCAGTTCGAGTCGCTGCCGGGTCATGCAACCGTTCTGGCGGGGTGCGTCGCCTTCGCTTGGCGCGCGATGGATGCCTTCTACGAAGAAGACGAACGCATCGTCGGGCATGCTGCCGATTCGTACCACCGAATCGACATCCGCTCAACCTCACGACAATTGGTGGTTCGAGAGGGCGGGCGGGTGATCGCCGATACTCAGCGGCCGGTAGTGCTCTATGAGTCGGGGTTCGCCCCGCGATGGTACGTGCACCGACAAGACGTCGATCAATCGGCGCTGCAACCCGTTGACGGACAGACCTTCTGCCCGTACAAGGGCCTTGCGAACTACTACACGGTCGGAGAACGCCAGCGCGCGGCGTGGTCCTACACCAACGCGTGGACCGAAGCGGAACGGGTGCGCAACCTGGTGTCGTTCGAGCCGGACAAGGTCGACGTCCACCTCGACGGTCAACAGCTTCACCTAGAGCCCGGACAGACCGTCATCGCCCATGGACTCGACCGCGGACTCGATGCCGACGAGATACTCCACGGCAGCCTGATCTAGGCGCAACTGATGAAGAGCCGCCTCGAAGTCGTCATTCTTCCCGTGTCGGATCCTGATCTGTCACTGCACTTCTACCGTGACCTAGTGGGATTCGACCTCGACGTCGACTACGCCCCATCGCCGACCTTCCGTGTCATCCAGTTGACCCCGCCGGGATCGAGCGCCTCGGTACAGTTCGGTATCGGTCTTCCCGATGTTCCCACTGGCCGACTGCGCGGCCTGTATCTGGTCGTTGCCGACATCGCGGCCAGCAGGCAGGAACTACTAGCCAGGGGGATAGCCGTCAGCGGGATTCGGCACAAGGACACCGAGGGTGGTTGGCGAGGAGGCCTGCTACCGGGCATCGATCCCCTTCGTGTCGACTACGCCAGCTTCGCGAGCTTTCGTGATCCCGACGACAACGGCTGGGTCCTACAAGAACGTGGCCATCGCCCCGATGCAGACGCAGATCCCGAAAGTGCCTGATCTAGAGAGGAAGTCGTGACGATGAATGTTCCAGCACCAACCTTGGACGCCGGGTCGGAACGGGCGGCGGGCCACGACTATGACGTCGTGGTGCTCGGCGCGGGTCCGGTGGGGATCAATGCCGCCGACCGAGCACACGCGGAGGGGTTGTCGGCCGCGGTCGTCGAGCGCGAGCTCGTCGGTGGGGAGTGCAACTACTGGGGTTGCGTGCCGAGCAAGGCGCTCCTGCGTCCGGTACTCGCCCTCGATGATGCCCGTCGCGTCGATGGTGCACGTGAGGCCGTCACCGGTTCGATCTCACCGTCGGGTGTTTTCGGTCGGCGTGACCGCTACGTGACGAATTGGGATGACACCCCGGTGGCCGACGTGGTCGGCGCAATGGGAGTAGATCTCTATCGCGGACATGCGCGGCTCGATGGGCCGCGGCGGGTCGTGGTGACCACGGCCGATGAGAAGTTGGTCGTGTTGAGAGCCCGTCACGCGGTGATCGTTTGCACGGGCAGTACCGCGGCGGTCCCGGACGTTCCCGGGGTGGCCGAGGCGAAGCCGTGGACGAACCGTAGGGCGACCGATAGCAGTGCGGTGCCGCCGCGCCTTGCCGTGGTCGGGGCAGGGGGTGTGGGGGTCGAAATGGCCACCGCCTGGCAAGGTCTCGGGTCCAAGGTGACGCTGTTGTCGCGCGGTGCGGGTCTTCTGCCACGGATGGAGCCGTTCGTCGGTGAGTACGTCAGTCGCGGTCTCACCGAGGCCGGTGTGGACGTCCGCGTCGGAGTCTCCGTCACCGAACTGCACCGACCCGGCGGTAGCGGCCCGATCGGCGTGATTCTCGATGATGGCGACAAGATCGAGGTCGATGAGATCCTCTTCGCGACCGGGCGCACGCCGAACACCGCCGACATCGGCCTGGACACCGTCGGTCTGGCTCCTGGTGCGTGGATCGAGGTCGACGACACCTGCCTGGCCCGCGATGTCGACGGCGAATGGCTGTACGCCCTCGGCGATGCAAATCATCGAGCGTTGCTGACCCATCAGGGCAAGTATCAGGCGCGTATCGCCGGCGCGGCGATCGGTGCGCGTGCCGAGGGGCGATCGTTGGACACCGAACCGTGGGGTGCTCACGTCGCGACGGCCGACAGTCTTGCTGTGCCGCAGGCGTTCTTCACCGATCCGGAAGCGGGTTCGGTTGGGCGCACCGCTGCGCAGGCAGAACAGAATGGCCATCGGGTTCGGACGGTCGACGTCGACATGGGCCAGGCCGTGCCAGGGGCGAACTTCTACGCCGACGGCTACAGTGGGCGCGCTCGGATGGTGGTCGACCTGGACGAGGGTTATCTGCACGGGGTGACGTTCGTCGGACCGGGTGTGGCCGAAATGCTCCACTCGGCCACGATCGCCGTCGCGGGTCGGGTCCCGATCGAGCGTTTGTGGCATGCCGTTCCTTGCTTCCCGACGATAAGCGAAGTGTGGCTGCGCCTATTGGAGGGCTATCGCGACGCCGCCGAGTCGACCGCCTAGCTCACGGGTTCGCGAACCGTTCCATCGTGATACGTGACTGCATGTCGGCCTTGGTCCGCGGTTGAGGAGAGCCGGACCAAATGGTGCGAATCGCGTAGTTACTGGCGGCATCCCCGTTGGCGACGAAATATCAAGGTATGCCGTTGATTCCATGGTGCTGTCCGCCCGGAATATTGGGCGCCGGCGTGGCCTTGACCGGTGGTGTGAAGAGGTTTCCACCAGTGGGGCTGATGTTCTTCTCGGTTGGCGCCGGCGTCGCGCCTTGGGACGTCGTGGTCGTGGTCGTGGTCGTGGGGCTGGGGGTTGGGCTTTGCTCGCCATTGTTGGAGCAGGCGGCGACGAGGATGCCCACGACTATCAGAGTGGCGCCGCCGGCGAGCACGATCGCGCTGCGGTTCTTGTAATCGAAGTTCATGCACATTCCCTTGTTTTGAAGTACCGGCTTCATGGGTCGACGCCTTCCGCGACAGGCGCTGTGTGTTGGCAGAACCCGTCATTGGCGGAGAGGACTGAAATGGCGCCCCTGGCCTCGAATACGGCTAGGTGAACGCGGTCGGTGTTGCGGTGTCCGTGTTGTCTCAGTAGTGCCTGCAGATCCGCAGTGGTAAGCCCACATCGCCGGACGTTGCGATGGTTGACCTTGCCATCGCGGATCAGAATCCTTGGCGGTGGGTCTATCAGGCGCCGCAAGCTCGGAATGAACCTTAATCTGGCCAATAGTGCGTGCGTCGTCAGCAGGCTGACCAGTGCGATGCTCGCCGAAAGCCACGAGGTGTCGGTCGCGGTCGCGGCGCGCCCCACGATCGCACCGGCGGCGGCTGCGGTAATCCAGTCGATCGGTGCAAAGTCTGCCAACGTCCGCCGTTCGGTGAAGCGAAAGAGCACCGCTGCGGTAATGAACAGAGTCGAAGCCTTGATCGCGTTGTCCGGCAGCACGGACAGGTCACCGATGAGGGCGTGCAGGATTCGATCCACCGGTCACCCCTTCATTGGATCGTGACGTTCGTCGGTGGTGGCCGCCGTGGTGGGATTCCGTGCGACACTGACAGGATCCTCCAAGCGCGCATTCAGTACCACCACTGCATTCACCCAGCTCGCCATCGAAACCCGTTCTTCCCATGCGTCTTCGGATTACCCGGCATTGTTCGGACCTTGAAGCTGGCCGAGGGCGAATCTCGTTTCCGGCTCGGAGTCAATTGCAATAATGGGGCAACTCACCCATTATGCGCCGCTGTTTCGATATGCGCCAGCGGTGTTTAGGTATTTCCTTCTTGACGTGCGTGCTTACGTGAGCATTAATATGGGCTGGTGCGCCCAGTCATGGTCGACAGTTCCGGGTTGCGCTTCAAATGCGCGCGAATCGCATCCTTGCTGCCTCCATTGCGACGGCAGATCGGAGAACACGTCCTCGTGGCACACACGACCATCTCTTACCGGGCAACCGGAAGGTGCAGGAGGCAGGTCGGCCGATATCCACCCGTGGGATCGCGGGTCCGTTCGCTGCGAGAGACGGGATTCCAGATCTCGCTTTGCAGAAGACCGTTGCAGTAGATGGCTTGCAGAGCGCTTCCTGATCCGCCGCGGTACACCGCAAAGGGACGCGCCACCCGGGAGCGCATTCTGCGTTCGGCTGCACAGGTGCTCTTGTCGGAGGGCGTCTCGGGATTCAACTTGGACAAGGTGCGCCACACCGGTTCTGTGAGCGGCTCTCAGTTGACTCACTACTTCGCCGACAGGCAGGCGCTGATTAGGGGCTTGGTGGAGCGCCAGATCGAGGTGGTGTTGGACTTTCACCGGCAGCCCTCGCTGGCTGGATTGCAGACGTTCGAGGACTTCGAACGGTGGGCTCAGCTGAATTTAGGCTATCTTCGCAATATCGGCTACCGAGGGACGCCGACCTATCACGTGCTCGCCGGGCAGTTGGCCAAATCCGATGGTGCCACCCGTGACACCCTCGCTGCTGGCTATTGGCGTTGGGTCGAACTGCTCGAGGAGGCATTTCGACACATGAAGTCCACCGGAACATTGGTCACCCCGGCGACGCCCCGGCAGCTCGCCCTGATTCTCATCGCGGGCCATCAAGGCGCAGGCCTCATTGCCTTCGCCCACTGGCAGGAGTGGCCACTGGCCGATGCGTGTCGGTTCGTGGTCAACTACCTGCGCCTGTTCGCCACCGATCCCGACGAACGGTTGGGGCGCAAGGCCACCCGACCCCGTCGGCGGCGTACCGATCACACCCCCGTCGACGACGGCCGGTTGCGCTTCACCAAAAAGGGGGTGGCTACGCGTGACCGCATCGTACGAGGTGCCGCCGACATCATGTTCGAACACGGCGCAAACCGGACCAGCCTGGACGACGTGCGCAAGTCCGTCGGAGTCAGCGGATCACAGCTGTCGCACTACTTCGATGGCAAGCGTGACCTGACTCGTCACGTCGTCGCTCTTCGCACGCGCGACGTCCTGGAATTCCAGTCTCGGCCCGAACTGGGCCAACTCGACAGCATCGAGGCCTTGAGGAACTGGGCCGGGATCTACACGAGCCAGGTGGAGACGCAGTATTTGCGTGGCGGATGCATCTACGGTTCGTTGGTTGGTGAACTTCTGGAGGGCGATGAAGAAGTCCTCGGTGACCTCGCGGCGGGATATGACCATTGGCACCTCAAACTGCAGGCTGGTCTGACCGCGATGCGGCGCCGCGGTGAGCTGAACGCCGATGCTGATCCTCGCCACTTGGCGGCGGTCCTGCTTGTTGCCCACCAGGGCGGCACCATGCTCACTTACACCATCGGGACGGCCGAGCCGTTTCGGTTGGCCCTCAATGCCGCGGTCGACTACGTTGCCTCGTTCTGTCCGCGCACTGACTCGTGATCGGCCGGTGACATGGCAACGCGTCAGATGGGAAAGCCGTTCATTCAATGTGTTTTGCGCGGTCCGGTGGACGGCGAGGACACCTGGGCGTGCTTTCAGCCCAGTACGACGACCATCTTCCCGCTGGCTTGGCCCGTCTCCATCAGGCGATGCGCTTCCCTGATTTGGTCGAAGGACAGAATG
>NZ_JBOGDD010001049.1:0-2713 GCF_050701675.1 Mycobacterium sp.
CCGCGATGGAGTATCCGGAGTTCGTTGACCGGCTGATCCACGCAGCGGATGCGGCGATGTACCAGTCGAAGAGGGCAGGCGGAAATCGAATCGAGCACTGCTACGTGGGCAAGGGCGTCGCAGAGTGACGCGATGAATGACGCGTGCGCTGCGGGTGGGCCTGACGGCTCGGAATGTAGTACCGCATCCGGTACCGATGCCGGTACTATTGCACCGTGCCCGCCTTGAACGTTCCGTTCTCCGACGATGAGTTGGAGACCGTACGTGCTGCGGCGGAGCGGTCCAAACAGTCGCTTCGGAGCTTCGTCCACGGGGCTGCGATCGCTGCCGCCAGTGAGCACAAGCACCGCGTTGCCGAGGCCGCCCGCTTGGTGGCCGAGCGTTCCGCCGAACTGAATCGCCGGCTCGCCGACAAATGACGACGTACCTCGACCGTGAGGACGTGCTCACCGCGGGGTCCGTCGCACTTGGTGTGGCATTGCGGGTTTCTGATTACGGGCTGCTGGATTCTGCGGTGGCGCGGCCGGGGGCAACGGTTTTCGGCGTCGACGCCTATCCGGATCTCTTCACCAAGGCGGCGGCGCTGCTCCAGTCGCTCGCTCGCAACCATGCCCTTGTCGATGGGAACAAGCGGACCGCCTGGGCAGCGACGTGGACGTTCCTTGGCATCAACGATGTCGAACTCGCGGCCGGATTCGATGTCGATGCCGCCGAGGAGTTCGTTCTCGGCGTGGCCACGGGTACCGAGTCTTCGATCGGGGCCATCGCGGCGGATCTCGCACGTTTCGCCACGTGCGAGCTGCCGGGAAAGTGATATCGCTTTCTGTAACGGATACGTAGGGCCAGCGGAGCACGGCGCGGCTCAGCTCAACGGAATGTCGTTGTCGCCCTTCGATTCCTGATACTGCTCCGAGAGCGCCTGATACCTGTCGCGGATGCGCTGCTGCTGCGCGCGAAGCCGGCCGCGCAGTGGCTCGTCCTCGATTTCGATCAGCGCAGGGATCGAGTACGCCGTCCAGAACGCGTTGGCGCGCCGGTAACCGCCGGGCTCGAGCCCGAACAGTTCCTTGAGGATCACTAGGTCGTGGGGGATGGCGAAGCTGTCGCGGGAGTCCTCGTGGCTGTAGAAGTAGTAGTAGTTGTCGAATCCCGCCCAGGTGATCGCCGACATGCTCAGCGTGCAGGGCTCGTGGGTGGTGAGGAAGACCAGCTCGGGAACCGGTGGCCGGTCGCGAAGCCCGTAGAACTGGTTCAGCGTGTTGATCTCCCCGTGCAGGAGCGGATTGTCGGTCTCGTCGTTGGTGCCTGCGATGACCAGCGACAGGTCGGACTTGCGCAGGATTGCCGCACCGAACACCTTGTTGCCCGTGGCCACGCCGCGTTCGGTGAGCGGGAGGATGTCGTCGTCGATGACGTCGAGCAGGCGAGCGGCAATCGTCATGGCTCACCCTAAGGCCTGCACCCGAGATCAGCCCTGCGTGGACTGTTCCTCGGCCAGTTCCGGAACGCCCTTGCCGCGAAAGACGTTGACCGCGAACGCTATCGCGCCGACGACCAACCACACCAGGCCGCCGATCTTGGCCAGTGAGTCGGCGTTGAACAACACGTATCCGATGATCAGGAAGCCCAAGGTGGGGACCACCAGGTGCAGCAGGTAGTTCTTCGACTTCTGGCGCACCAGGTAGTACCAGACCACCGAGACGTGCAGCAGGCAGAACCCGAACAATGCGCCGAAGTTGACCAGAGACGAGATCAAGCCGATCTGTCCGACGAAGAACAGCACCAGCACGATGCTGAGCGCGCTGACCACGAGGATCGCGGAAATCGGCACCTTGCGGCTGCTGATCGTGGACAGGAACCTGGGCAGCTGGCCGTCGCGGCTCATCGAGTAGAGCAGCCGACTGGTGGCGGCCTGGGCGGCCATCGCGTTGGCGAACCCGACTGCCATCACGTTGACCGCGAAGAACGCGTTCATCCAGCCCGTGGTCGAGGCCGCCTGGACGAGGGTGAAGAACGCGTTGCCCGCCTCGTCGTCACTGAACGACTCGCGGCCGCCTGCGAGCAAGCTGGCCAGCCACGTCTGCGTGATGAACAGGAACGCCACCACGAACAGCGCGATGATCATTGCCCGACCTGCTGGGTTCTTCCGCCCCGTCGACTCTTCGGCCAGCGTCGAGATGCCGTCGAACCCGAGGAAGCTCAGGACCGCGATGGACAGCGCGCTGGCGATCAGGGGTGCGGTCACCGTGCTGGAGTCCCAGATCGGGAGCGTGCTCCACCCCACGTTGGGCAGGCTCTGCCCGTTGATCGCCCGCACCGCGATGACCACGAAGATCACGACGAAGACCAGCTCGATGGCCAGGAAGACCCGGTTGGCGATCTTCAACGAACCGATCCCGGCCAGGTTGATGATGGTGTTCACGACGACGAAGACGATCGCCCACAACCACCGCGGAGTGCCGGGGAACAGCCCGACCATCGACTCGGCCGCGAAGACGTAGAGCAGCGTCGGAACCAGCAGGTAGTCAAGGAGGATCGCCCAGCCGGCGAAGAAGCCCAGGCTGGGGTGGATGCCGCGACCGACGTAGGAGAACACCGAGCCGGCCAAGGGGAAGGACTTGGCCATCTGCGCGTAGGCCAGGGCGGTGAAGACCATGGCTACCAGCCCGATGACGTACACCAGCGGCACCATGCCCGACGCGCTGTTGTAGAC
>NZ_JBOGDD010001050.1:0-3627 GCF_050701675.1 Mycobacterium sp.
CTTCTTGTGCTCTTGGCGGCCACCGCAGTGTTGTCGTTCTTCCTCGGCGACGGTACGCAGGCGGTCATCATCGGCGTGATCCTCTTGGCCAGTGTCGGGCTGGGCTTCTTCAACGAGTATCGGGCTGAACGGACTGCCGCACAGTTGCATTCGAGCCTCCACCACACCGCTGTGGTCCGCCGAGACGGAGACTTCGACTCGGTGGACGTGACCGCCTTGGTGCCGGGCGACGTGGTCCGGCTCGAACTTGGCGAGGTGGTCCCCGCGGACCTGCGTCTGATCGAAGTGTCCGGTCTGGAGTGCAACGAGAGCATCCTGACCGGTGAGTCGACCGCAGCCGAGAAGTCCTCGGAACCGACGACGCATGATGTGGCGCTGACGGATTCGGTCAACCTGGCGTTCATGGGCACAATTGTCAGCGCAGGGAACGGGTGTGGGGTCGTGTACGCGACCGGGGCCGACGCGCAGTTCGGGCGCATTGCCGCCGGTCTCGGATCGCGACAACCAGAGACCGCCTTCCAGGTCGGCCTGCGCCGCTTTTCCTACCTCTTGTTGTGGGTGGCGCTGACCTTGACTGCCGTCATATTGATCAGCAATCTGATGCTGCGGCGGCCCGTCATCGACTCCATCCTGTTCGCGTTGGCGATTGCAGTCGGTATCACCCCGCAGCTCCTCCCCGCCGTGGTCAGCACCAGCCTGGCGACGGGGGCGGGCCGACTCGCCAAGCTCAAGGTCTTGGTCAAGAGGCTGGTGTGCATCGAAGATCTCGGCGACATCGATGTGCTGATCACCGACAAGACGGGAACCCTGACCGACGGGCACCTCACCCTGGTGAGCGCGGTGGACCCCGGTGGACGGTCCGCTGACCAGGTGCTGCGGTTGGGGCTGTTGGCAACTGGTTCGGATCGCGCGAAGGGGGCAGCGTCGGGAAACGCGTTGGACGCCGCACTGTGGGAATCGCCGCGTGGTGCAGATCTCGCGACGGAGGACCTTCCCCTCGTTGCGACACTACCGTTCGATCACACCCGCCGGGCGGCGTCGGCGCTGGTCGGCTTCGACGATCAACGGGTGCTGGTGGTCAAGGGGGCGCCGGAGCAGGTGATGGCCCATTGCGTCGCCGTGCCGGATTCGGCAGGATCAACGCTCGCCGGTTTGTTCGCCGACGGACGCCGCGTCGTGGCCGTCGCCAGCAAGTCGGCGCCAGAGCTGTCGGCCATCGTCGCTGACGACGAGTCGGGTCTGACGCTGGAGGGGTTTCTGGTTTTCGCCGATGAGCCGAAGGCCGCCGCTCGGGATTCGCTGACGATGCTGGCGGCACTGGGCATCGAGGTCAAGGTCGCCACCGGCGACAATGCGCAGGTCGCCGAAAAGGTCTGCGCCGAACTTGGATTAGCCTCCAAGGGCACCGTCACCGGGGCAATATTGGAGTCACTCGATGATGCCGCCTTCGACGACAAAGTGCAGAACTGCACCATCTTTGCGAGGATCTCCCCCGAGCAGAAGGCGCGACTGATCACCTCGGCACGGCGACACGGGCGGTCGGTGGGTTTCCTTGGCGACGGCGTCAACGACGCGCTCGCGTTGCACGCAGCCGACGTGGGCATCTCTGTGGACACCGCCACCGATGTCGCCAAGGACGCGGCCGACGTGGTCCTGTTGGAGAAGGATCTCGGGGTCTTGGCCGCCGGCGTGGCGGAAGGGCGCCGTATCTTCGCCAACACCATCAAGTACGTGCTGATGGGTACATCCAGCAATTTCGGCAACATGTTCAGTGCTGCAGCAGCCTCCGCGGTGTTGAACTTCCTGCCGATGCTGCCCAGTCAGATTCTGCTGAACAACCTCCTCTACGACAGCTCCCAACTCGCGATCCCCACCGATCGAGTCGACGCTGAGCAGCTCCACGCCCCCGCGCACTGGAACATCGCGTTCATCCGCCGTTTCATGCTCACGTTCGGGCCTATCAGCTCGCTGTTCGACTTCCTGACCTTCGGGCTCATGTTGGGCGCCTTGCATGCCGGTCCGGTCGAGTTCCGCACCGGGTGGTTCGTCGAATCCCTTGCGACCCAGACGTTGATCATCTTCGCGATCCGCACCCGCCGGATCCCGTTCTACCGCAGCAGGCCTGGGGGCGTTCTGCTGGTGGCGACACTTGTGGTGATCGGCGTCGGGGTGGCGTTGACGCTGTCTCCGCTGGCCCCCACGCTGGGCTTCACGCCACTGCCGTGGTTGTTCTTCTCCGCTCTCGTGGTGCTGACCATCGCCTACCTGGTCCTCGTGGAGGCGACCAAGAAGGTGTTCTACTCCGACCCTCTGCACTTGCACGGGCAACCACACCGCACGCGTGGCGTCGAACACCGGATCCACAGACGCGCGGCGAGATTCAGTCATGGAGGCTGAGCGCGGTCAGGCTTCGCTGGCGGGGAACCCGTCGCGGTCGGGCTGAGTCGAGCACCGAACGTGGCATCACGGCGTTCGGTCTAGCCGGCGGTGCGCAGCACTGCGGCGCCGTCGAATCGGCCCGCCTTGAGATCTTGCAGTGCCCGCTGCGCCTGAGCGAGCGGGTATTGGTGGGTGGTCACCTGCAGGTGGTGATCGGCAGCGAACCGTAGGAACGCCTCACCGTCGGCACGGGTATTGGCGGTGACACTGCGGATCTCGCGTTCGTAGAACAGTTCTCGTTCGTAGTTCAGCGCGGGCACGTCACTGAGGTGAATGCCGGCGATCGACAGGATGCCGCCGCGGTCGAGGGCGCGCAGCGCGACCGGTATGAGATCACCGACCGGCGCGAACAGGATGGCGCCGTCCAAGGGTTCTGGCGCCGAGTCGTAGGCCCCAGTTGCCGAGGCGGCGCCCAGATCGAGGGCCAGCCGCCGGGCCTGCGCACCGCGGGTCATTACGTGCACGGTCGCGCCCTGCGCGATGGCGACCTGGGTCGTGAGGTGCGCGCTGCCACCGAAACCGTAGATGCCGAGACGCCCGCTTTTGGGGAGGCTGACTCGTTGTAGTGCGCGGTAACCGATGATGCCCGCACACAGCAACGGTGCCAGCTCGACGTCGTCATAACCAGTGGGAAGGCGATACGCGAATGCGGCTGGCACGGTGCAGTATTCGGCGTATCCACCGTCCCCGTCCCACCCCGTGTACAGCGAGTACGGACAGAGATTCTCCGCGCCCCGCAGGCAGTAACGGCACCTTCCGCACGTCTGGCGCAGCCACGCGACGCCGACCTTGTCGCCGACCGCATGCCCGGACACCTCGGCGCCGAGTTCCGCCACCGTCGCCACGATCTCGTGGCCGGGCGTGACCCGCGCGCGATGGGGGACGAGATCACCTTCGCTGATGTGCAGATCGGTGCGGCACACCCCGCATGCCTCCACCCGCACGAGCAACTCATCCGCCTCGGGCCGCGGCACTGGTTTGCGGCCGAAGCTCAGTGGGCCGGTTTCGATGGGACCGGGTTCGCCGACGGCCCAGGCGTTCATGGTTTCCCTCGACGTGTCAGTCATCGCTCACCTCTGAGGCTGGGAGTGCTTGCGGTACCAACCTAGCCGTCGCCGGCGAATGACGTTGAGGACTCGGCCGTTTCGGCAGAGGCGGAGCTCCGACCGGCACCGATCGGGTTTAGGC
>NZ_JBOGDD010001051.1:0-8701 GCF_050701675.1 Mycobacterium sp.
AACCAGAGCCCTTCTGCAGGCTGGTGAACGCGACATCTCTGGTTCCCGGGCCCCGAGCCATCGAAGGGCTTGAACGAGATGTGCAGCAGTTGCCGCGGCTTCTGCCCGGCCTTAGCTTAGGGCTGCTCGACCGGATCGAACCTGAATACCGGGCAACGGCCGGCGAGCGCCTCGAAAGCGTCGGGAGTTCCGTCTTTCACCAGACCCGAACGCCTTCCCGAACCCGACGCTGATCGGCACTTTCTCGGGGAAGGACCGCAGAACCGGGCGGCCCGCGCGTTGAGCGCCCAGTCCGCCGGCGCACCCTCGAACGCATCGTCACCGACATGCGCCCCAAACATCCACCCAGCTGGCCCGCGAGAATCGCGCATTCCTACCCGCCGGAGGGGTTATCGATCAAGGCGATCATGTGGGTGTTGGGTGTTTCGAGGAACACGGTGCGGGCGGCGGTCGGCTCCAGTGTTCGGCGAGCGCGCCGTTGACAAGCCTGCCGAGGTAGCCCGAATCCGCATACTTTTTCTGGATAGTGATGCGAAACATGATGGCGCCGAGCACAGTCGCGACCAGTTCGTCGGTGTCGGGCCGGCTGCTGATCTCGCCGTTGGTGCTCGCTCGGTCGAGCATGTGGTCGACGACTATGCGGGTTCGGCGGTTCAAGTTCTCACGCAAGACCCGCGCGGCGGGGCTTTGATCGGCGGTTCCCACCATCATTGCGATGAACTGGGACGAAACCGGCTGGGCGATCTGCTCGGCCGCGCGGATGAGTTCGCTGTGCAGCCATTGGCGCAGCGGGCCATCCCCTAAGTGCAATAACGGCTGATCAGCCCGCGCCAGCGCTTCAGTCACCAGATCCACTGTCTTAGGCCAGTGCCGATACACAGTGGCGCGCCCTACACCCGCGCGCGCTGCGACACGTTGATGGGTCAACCCCAACGCGCCTTCCTCTTCGAACAGCGACGCGACAGCATCCGCCACAGCCGCACGAGTGCGGCTCACCCGCGCATCCCCGGCCGCTGTTTCGCTCATCGGCCCCTACATCCCGTCACAGTTGGAGTCTCAAACATCCGGCAAAGCAAGTCTATGTTGTCGGTGATGTCCTGACGTCGCGCGAACTCTGAACCATACCGAGTTTCACGCACCCTGAGGGGGACTGCGGTTCAATGGCGCTTTCGGTCAGCGGCCACGTTGACCAGGGCTGCGACGGTCACTCGACCGTCGTGCTATATCGGTGATTGCTCGCTCCGCTGACGATAACGCAGCTCGCGGTGGCGCTCGTTGTGGATCTCGGTGCATTTCGGACAGCGGCAGCCCCAATACGAATAGCCGCTAACCGTGCCGTGCGCGTCGACTGGTGTGGGTTCGCTGCGCTTTCGCTCGCGCCGCTTCTGATACGTAAGGGCCCAGGCCCGCCGACAGTGCTGGCAGCGGCAGCCGAGATTGGAATAGCCGTTTTCGCTGCCATGCCGTGGATCGCCGTCGCCCGGATGGATGAAAGGAGTGGGCCGCTCTGATATATCCACGGTCGAACCTCCCGTAGTCTCGCCCTGTGCGAATCCGCCAGCCCGCCGAGCGCGCTCTACCAAGTGAAAGATGTTGGGCAACATCACAAGTCGTTCGCCGATACTGTGGGCTAGCGCGCCCGACGAGTTCGTGCCCTCTGCGGCGGTATAACCAACCGTCGAGCCGCGATCACTCTGGTGTCGAGGAGATGGCGGTCGTTCATGATCTGTGCACGCGTGGAGCAGATTGGTGGTCAGGCTTTTGAAGTTCCGCTGTCGGTGTCGTCGATTGGCGTTCATTACGTGCCACAGGAGGGCGGGGTGCAGCAACTGTGCCGTGGCATCAATCATGCGACACGCAGAAATCGTTCGGTGACCACAGCGTTGAATTCGGCAGCGGTCAAGGGTCGTTCGACGTATCCGTTGATGAGTCGCAAGGGCAATGTGCGTCGGCCTTCGGTTTCGCGGGTGGGCGGTCGCTTTGAACAGTCGGCGGCTCAATTCCTTACCGCCTTCACCGAAAGGCATCCACCCAGCGCTTTAGCATCCAAAACCGCGATTTCCATACCGTGTGCGTACCTCGGATTGAAGGTGCACATCGCTTCGCCGGCTACCAGGAGGCCTTCGGAGAGTCGCCGCATTTCGTCGTATCGCCGCCACTGACTCGACGGGGAGTGGTAGTGCACGACGTCGGTGATCGGCTCGGCGGCGCGTAGTGCGGTGGTCATCGCGGGTGGCGCCACCTGCTCGGCGAAGCAGGTCATCGCGTCCCGCCCGGTGGGGCTTGCGTCCGCCCAGGCCACCCATGGTGATCAGCCAGGTATCGCCGTTCCCATAGTGGAACAACGCGGAGCCGTTCGGGTGCTGCGGCGCCGCAACCCGTCGCGTAGACGATCAAACTCCCGGCCGAATCCTGTTCAGCGCCGGCAACGCGGTTATCCACTCGACGCCTTTGTAGCAGACAGTTCACCTGCGCCGGCCCCGAGGACCGGCCCATTGTTTCCGACGCGCATCACCGCACACCACCGCGAACCGTGGAGATTGCAGATCCGTGGAACTGGTGCCTCGGGAGGGACAGTACAAAGTCCGCCGTGGTCATTGGTGCATACCTTTCAAATGTGGGCGATTAAACGCAGTGGGCTTCCTTACGACTCAAGGGGAGTTTGCTGGCGCTGGCCAGGTGGCCCGCTCGAAGGCCTAAGGCATCGTTGGTGGTCGTCCATGCGGATGTCATGTGGACAGGCGCCGCGAAGTTGTCGGACCCGCAGAACTAAATCCCGACGCAGGTCGGATAGGTCTCGGTTGGGGCCGCCATAAAACTCGGTCAGGTTGAACGGCGAATCGTATCCAACGGTGAAGGCACCTACCGGAGTCCGGTGATAGCGAACAATCAGCGCACCGACCGGGCCCAGGGCTTGCCCATGTCATGGCATCCGACAAGCCGGATCGGATATAGGCACACATCACCGATCGACGACTAAAACAACAGCAGCCCTGCAGATTTCATTGAAACAACCGGGCCAGGGTCGACCCTCGATCCCGACAACATGCATGTCGTCAAAGCCACGGCGGCCACTGGGCGCGTCAGATTGGCAACCTCGCGCCTCCTCACACGTAGTGCTGCTGTGAGACATCATGCACCACATCGTTTTGCGGGTCAAGTTGTCTCATCACATCCACAACCGGTGGGCCGCGGCGGCTGCTGCGCGCGGGTGTCTCTGAAGAGTCAACGCGCACGCTTGCCAAACGGAAGGTAGCGCTCTACGGTAATCCGACAAATGTTAAGCGAGTTTGCTCACAGCACCGCGGTTTGTGTGAGGGGCAGCGCATCCCCGCGAACGTGCCAACAGGGAGGACGTTTGATGAAGCCGTGGCCTCTGATCGGATCCACTGCTGGAAGTTCTGGCGTGCCAGGCGACACATACCTCCCCACCGACGGTCGGCGCCAGGAGTGGGCACGTCAACACCGGGCTACCTCAGGCCCCACTGATGCGTCGCGACGGTCTTACCGCGCTGCGCAGTCTGGACATCTATTCTCTGCAAGAACTTTTCGCGTGCTGGCTGGCACGCTGCCGCCGATATCGATCGTCGTTGCCACGCCGGAGCACATGCATCCTCACAAGCGCTCCGACGGTGGTTCATGACCACTCGCGTGGATCACGATCGACAACAGGACGTATTGGGTTCGGGCTTCAGCAAGGTGCGCCGATCACGCCTCAAGGCTTACCCGCTTCGGACTGCGCGGCACGTGGGCATGATTCCAAGGCGTACCGCGGCCACGACCGGTCGTGGTGTCCAGTTGTTTGCGGACGTGATTCGCTACGTTATAGCCGATGCCATCACCATGAGGCTCGCGGTCGGCGACGTGTGCGTGCAGGCATGGACCTTGCTCAAGGTGACGACCATACCCGCGCTGCTGATGGCCGTTCCGATCGGCGCAATCACCACCATCGTGACCTCAGGGCTTGTCAATCAACTGGGGGCAACCTCGCTGCTTGGTGCGGCCGCCGGGGTGGGTGTGATTCGGCAGGGAGCGCCGCTGACGGCGGGACTGTTGATGGGTGCCGCAGCAGCTTCGACCATCGCGGCGGACTTTGGGGCACGCGCAATCCGTGAAGAACTCGACGCAATGCGAGTAATGGGTGTTGACCCGGTTCGCCAGTTGGTAGTGCCGCGCTTTCTCGCACTATTATTGATAGCCCCGATTTTGTGCATCTTCATCGTGGCGTCGGGAACCGCGTCTTCATTTTTGATGGCAGTGGGAGCCTCCGACGTGGCACCGGGAAGTTTCTGGATGTCGTTCGGGACGTTCACGAAGGTGGTGGACGTCTGGTTCGCCGTCGGCAAGACGGTCGTCTTCGGGGCAATCGTGGCCATCGTTTCATCGCTTCGTGGAATGGAAGCGAAGGGTGGCCCGCGGGGCGTCGCAGATGCCGTGAACTCATCGGTAGTGGTCAATGTCGTTTTGATCGTCTTCGCAAACCTCGCCATAACGCAGTTGCAGTCAATGTTTGTGCCAATGGAGGTCGCATAGTGACTTCTGGTAGCCGCGCCGTGGTACCGAGCACGTACTGCATGCGATGGGTAAGAGCGACAGCGGATCCGATCGCCACGATATTCCTCAACATCGGGCAGTGGGTGGTCTTCATTGCCAAGACATTCAGCTCGGTGCCGATCGCCGTCGTCAAATATCGGCGACAGACATTGCAGCAAATGAACAGCCTCGCGTGGGGTAGGGGCTCGCTCATCGTGGACGGCGGAGCGATAAGCGTATTGCTGCTCCTCGGAATTGCTGTCGGCGCCTCGTTGGCCGTAGAGGCGTTTGCCGTCTTGAATATCATCGGGTTCGGCGGGTTGTCGGGGATTGTCGGCGGGATCGGAGGGGTTCGAGAACTCGGGCCGATAGTTAGCGCTGTCGCGTTCGCCGGCCAAGCGGGGTGCCGAATGACCGCCGAGATCGGTGCCATGCGCATCGCCGAAGAGATAGATGCCCTGGAAGCAATGGGGCTCCGGCCGATACCGTTTGTGGTTAGTACTCGCCTGATCGGCGCGATGATGTTAGTGATTCCGGGATACCTGGTGGCACTGATAGCTAACTTCTTCGTCATGGATGCCGTCATCCGGATATTCCACAATCAGCCCGGCGGAACGTATAACCATTACTTTGCCGAATTCGTGACACCGAGAGACCTTGCATACTCCGTGTTAAAAGTAGCCGTCTACTGTATGGCGGTCACGCTGATCCACTGCTATTACGGATACTTTGCGTCGGGCGGACCGGTTGGCGTGGGTCAAGCGTCGGGTCGCGCTGTACGGACCAGTCTGATCACGATCATCTTCTTGGATTTGATAATGACTGTGGCGCTGTGGGGTCTTCATCCAACGTTCGTGTTCAAGGGTTAGGTGAGAAGACATGCTTCTGCACGCTTCGGAAGAATCTGAGAAGCGAACGCTGACCGTCGTCGGCACGGCGCTCGTGCTTTCTGTGGTAGCCGTGACTGGCCTATATATCGTGTTCAAGCCATTCGGCGGCCGACCGGCCAATGAAATTTCCGTAGCAATCGAAACGCCATACGTGGGGCCCGGGGTCGCCAAGGGTACGGAACTTGTCATGCACGGAGTAAAGGTCGGCGAGGTCACCGCCGTGTCTAGGCTGTCCGGGGGAGGAGTTCGGCTTGAAGCCGATCTGCAGAAAACCCCGACCGAGGGTTTAACAGATGCAATGGGCATCGATTTCCGCACCATAAATTATTTTGGGGTGACGGGTATTGACTTAACCGCCGGTACCGGCGGGCGGCCGCTCGAGGATGGAACCCGCCTGGCGATTACTCCGAAGGGCAACTCCACGCTTCAAGCATTGCTATCTCGCCTTGGAAAGCTGGCGTCGGGGGCGTTAACCACGCAGCTGGTCCAAGTGGTTGAGAAGGCCACCCGGTACACCGATGCGTTGAATCCATTGGCCGAGACACTCGTGATATCAGCGAATGCGCTAGCTAACACGCAAACCGTGAGTACCGCGCAATTATTGACAAACGCGACGGGAATCAGTGTCGCATTTCCCTCGTTTACCGACGCGATGATCGACGCCGGCTACTATGCCACGCACGGTACTAACAAGCTCAACAAAGGGACGTGGAACGCCAGCGAAGCCGAATATCAAACCGACATTCTACCGTTCATGCAATATGTGTCGGATAGCCTCTTCGGTGCTATCGGCAGGCTGGAGTACACGCATATCGATGATCTCACGCCGATGGTCGACAGCGTACGAGCGCTGACTGATGTGGTGCCGCCATTGATCAGGCCCCAAGGCATTTCGGAGATGCTCGTGGAACTGCGGTCCCGGCTCGAGAAAATGTACGCCGGTACCCCCGAGCAACGTGCGCTTCAAGTTCGATTAGTTCTTGACAGCCTTCCGGGTGTGGCGGCGCCACTTGCTGCCGTGGGCGGTGCCGGATGAAGCCTCGCGCGGCCCTGTGGCGACTCGCGATTAGCGGGATAGTCGCGGTCGCCCTGTTCATTGTGTTGGCGAACGTCATCAAGCAGCCCACGGCAGCAGAAACACGATCGTATACAGCCGAGTTCACTGACGCATCGGGATTGCACCCGGACGCTGACGTGCGGGTCCGTGGAGTTCGCGTCGGGAAGGTTCAGTCGGTCGATCTTGAGCGAAGGAACGGTCAGAGCATCGCCGTTGTCGGCCTGACGTGCGACCAGCGATATGGCGTGGTGTCGAGCACTCGGCTTGCCATCAAATTCGAGGCGCTTACCGGCTTGCGTTATATAGATGTCGTAGATCCGGCGGAGGGGTACTCGAAGGCCGATCTTGTCACCGATGTGACCACTGCGATGACGAAGCCGTCTTTCGACGTCACCGAATTATTCAATGGATTGCAACCCGTGATCGCCACCCTGAGTCCTGACGATCTCAACGCATTTACAGCGAATGCGGCAACATATCTCTCGGGTGATGGTGGTGGCTTGGCACCGATGCTGGAAAGCATTCGCAAGCTCACCAGATTCGTGGCGGACCGTGAGCAAGTCATCGCAACGCTGATGCGTAATCTTAAAGATATTTCCGACACCATGGGCGGACATGGAAAAGACCTAATTCAGATAGTGGACTGGCTTAACAAGGGCCCGGTAGATGGCGTTCTCGGAATACTCGACGAGTTTCGAAAAGCCCACCTCTACGGCGAATTTACAGCCGATACCGCACAGATGATCGCTAACCTGGGATTCCCAGCCGGTATCAACAATGGCGACTACTTCGTCTATGGCCCGGACGCCAACAAGAATGCCACCGACGTGGACGACGCCCTGGACCGTGCGCTCACCGTCTTTGACGACTATACGGACGCCTTCAAGCTAGTTCCCGTCATGTGGGAAAACATCCCGCCGCCGCCTGATAACGGTGCACCCCTGGAATGTTCCCGGGGGCGCGCCCAGTTACCGGAGCAAATGGACATACTCCTAAATGGACGAAAAGTGGTGTTGTGCAACCGATGAAGGTGTTACGTAATCCGACTGTCTGGGGCGCTGGGGCCCTCGCACTCATGGCCGTCGTTGCGCTGGTGACCGCGATGATCTACGTCAGCCCGCCCGGGGAGAAGACGGTCACCTTCTATACCGACGACGCAGCGGCGATTCGCCCAGGAGACCCAGTACGTATCGCCGGAATCAACGTCGGCAAGGTGAAGGATCTGGCCTTGGAATCGAACCAAGTGCGGGTCCGCGCACGGGTCGACAGTAGTGCATTTGTCGGTGACCGCTCGCAAGTGCAAGTCCGGATGCTCACCGTGGTTGGCGGCTATTACGTAAGCATCTCGCCAATAGGTGACACCCCTTTGGGCGCTCAGCCCATTCCGGTGGAACGGGTGACGATGCCTTACAGCTTGATGCGGACCCTGGCCGACGCGACAAAGATCACCGACAATGTCGCCCCAAGACCGATCAATGAATCGCTCAATCAGGTGCAGCAAGGACTTACCGGCACCAATGTGGAATCAGTGTCGGCGGTTATCGATGCGGGTAACAAGGTCATGTCGACGATTGAGAATCAACGCGGGCAAGTGAGTGCCATCCTGAATCTTTCCAATGAATATCTCAGGGATGTGAATAACTATAAGGAAGAGCTCAAAGACTTGGTCCGCAAGATCTCGATCATTGAGCAGTCACTTACTTTGTATAGCAAGGGCCTCGCCGGGGCCATGACAGGCTTCGGTAATATTCTGGATGGGCTTTCACCAATCTTCATCTTTTACCAAAATCATCGCGACGAGGCTCTCGCCAAGATCCGTGACAAGTTGGAGAAAGCACGAATGTGGTCAGAACGCAACGGTGTAATAGTGCGGTCGCTGCGCCTGGCGCGGACAAAGATCGAACGGGTGCTGGGCGCACAGCAGGCGGCACCAGAGCTATTGGCCACCGACCTATGTATGCCAATACCGGGAAGCCCGTGCTGATGGCCGTGTCGAGATCGCCACACCTTTTCCGGATCGCCGCAATCGCGCTCACAGCAGCGGCGGTGGTGACGCTAAGTACCTCGTGCGGGGGGCCGCAGAAAAGTCAGCCAAATGCCGAATATTGCGCGGTCATGCCCGACAGCATCGGTCTATACGTCGGTAATCCGGTCACGCAGATGGGCTATCAGATCGGCAAGGTCACGAGCATCACCCCCGGCACGACCGACGTCCGTATCG
>NZ_JBOGDD010001052.1:0-4400 GCF_050701675.1 Mycobacterium sp.
ACCTCGGAGGGCTAACGGCGATGTTCGCGCCAATCCTCGACGATGACCCCGCATACGAGTTCTGATCAGACGAGTTCCCTACACCGTCGGGCAACACGCACGAACAAGCCCACTCCTGCTGCAACCGCAACGCCATCAGCTCGAAGCGCGACGAATATGCGGGAACCGAATATGCAGGCTTACCGGTAAACTACGCCGTATTGCCCTGCGATCCAACAGTTTTCATTACCGAGCAAGGCCCAGGAATGCCAGCATTGCCCGCTCGACCTCGACGACTTGCTCCGCTGTCAGCCGGCCAACCCGGGCGTGGACATTCAACCGCCTGACGGTCGTGAGCTTATCGAGCATCACGTCACTGTCGTGGTCGAGTCCTGAAAGACGGCCGTCTCCGCCGCTGATGCGGATGCGCATCAGCGGAGCATCCAACAGAGTGCTGGTCATCGGAGCAACAGTCACTGAACTCGTGGCATCAAAGAGGTCATCCTGAATGATCACTGCCGGACGCGGCTTGGCCGCGTAGACGCCTCCCGCTACGGTCCAGATCTCCCCTCGGTTCACTCCTCGTCCCACGGTGTCGAGATAGCCTCAACGAAGTCTTGGTCGTCGTAGCCTTCGTCCGCTTCTGCGACCAACGAAGCCTGGCGATGCGCCTCGGCCGCAAAAGTCTGGGTTCGTACGTCAGGCACCCAGACCTGTAGCGGCCGGAGGCCCCGCTCCCGCATCCGCCGTCGGTACTCGCTGACCCTTTCTCTCACCGCCATGCCGCAATGTTACATGTAACGCCGCTGGTCGCCCGACCGCGTCGAGTCGTGGTGAGCGAACTTATTGCAGCGGGGGCTGTTGGCCGGGCCGAACCTTGCCGTGTTCGTTCGCACTTTGCCCAAGGTCAACGCCGAGCGATCAGCTGTCCGTCAACCGACTCCGCGGCTCGGCGACCAGGTTTCAATGCAACCTACTCATATCTCTATGTACGTGTGCTCATGCCTCGTCCGATCCCCGGATGGCGGGTGATACGGCGGCTTGGTCGACGGCGGCGCGGGCCAGAGCTGAAGGGGTACCGAGGCTGAGTAGCTGACTGTAAGCGACGTCAGTCTCGTCTCCGGCCCACGCTCCTCGTTGCTCGGCGGCGAGGAAGGTCAGGGCGCAGGCATGGAGTACCTGCGCGAGCACGTCAGCGTCCACGGCGGACTGGAATGCCCCCTGTGCCTGGCCGTGGCGGATCAAGTCGGCGACGGCGAGAACCGCAGCACCAACCGCACTCTCACCGACCGCCAGCGCTACATCGACAACGTCTCCTACGCCGACGAGTACGTCGGCGGCACCATGCAGCGCCTCGCAATCCGCTTCATCGACCCCACCCGGCTCGGCTTCGACCACTCCGCCCCGGGCAACACCGTCATCTGCGCTCGCGTCGGCCTCAGCCAGTACCCCGTGGCCATGGGCTGGCTCATCCACCAAATCCGCCCCACCGAACACGGCTGCGAGATGCGCAGTCGATTCTTCCTCAACGACTCCCAGATGCTCGACCTGCCGGCTCACTCTGTGCCCGGCCAGGGCGCCCAACTCCTGACCGGCAGAGCGTCCCGCAAACTCGGCGATGCCGTGCTCCCCCATGTCATCTCCAAGGTGATGGGACCCACTGTCGGATACGACATGGCTTTCCATTGCGCCGCCGAAATGAATCACCTCGCCTCCTTCCTCCCCGAGATCTACCAAGAGTTCAACGACACCCCTTGAAGCCTCTGGGCAGGTCCTGACGAGCTGCAGAGGTGCTCATGCCGCCCTCCACCGTCGCCTGGCCCTCCATGGCACACGCCTCCTGATCTCACCCGCATCATGGCCGAGTTCGGCCAGGATCGCGGCGGTGTGGAGAGCGGTTCCGGGCATGCCGGCCCATCCCGCACGTGGCGGATGAAATGGGCAGCTCCCCGGGGACGTGACCGGCGTACGTCGCTTTACTGCCGAGCCGCTACGGCGTTGCCGAGTTCCACGGGTTGATGAGTTCGACGCCGGTGTCAGCGAAGTCACTGACGTTGCGTGTCGCAAGTCCGGCGTTCCAGTTGCCGCAGATCGCGGCGATCTGCCCGTCGGCCCGCGCGACGCCCGCGTCCTCGCGGAAACCGTTGCTGGTGCCGCTACCGAGGATGACCTCGACCGGGCGCTGGACGCCATGATCGCCACTTGGCGGAAACTATGACCAGCAGCACGGCCGGTCCTCGTCCGGTCTCGTTGGAGATCCGCGGCTTCCGCGCCTTCGGGACTGAAGCCCGCACACTGCAGCTCGACGCGCCGCTCCGGCGCGACACGCTGGCCGGCGTCAACCCGTACTGGAGGATCGGCTGGTCAATCGGCTTGCGAGGGAGTGGACACATGCGACGTTAGGGCCAAGAGCCTCGTCGCTGCAATGTCGCAACGGATGCGGATCAGCCGCGGCGACGCCCCGGCGCGCGAGGCCGCCGGCCCCGAGGTCACCACCAAATTCACCCCGGAGCAGCTGCGCAAGGCGGCCGAGAGGCTGATGACACTGCTGGACCAGGACGGCACACTGACCGATGGAGATCGGGCGCGTCGACGCGGCATCACGATCTGCAAGCCAGACTTCGACGGGTTGACCCCAATCAGTGGCCAGATGGATCCCGAACTAGCGCCGCCATGGAGGCGGTGCTGGCCAAACTGGCCGCACGGGAATGTGCAATCCAGACACCGAATCACCTGGTGATGTTCACACAGCAGTACTTCTCCCAATTGTGGCCGTTGAGGGCGCGCCCGCTACTTCGCCAACGTGAACTGACCCACGTCGATCAAGCCGCTGCGGAACATGCCCGGGCAGCCGAGCAGGTACTTCATGTAGCGGTCGTAGACCTCCTGGGACTGGACGGCGACGGCTTCGTCCTTGTGTGCCTCCAGCGCCGCCGACCAGTAGTCGAGCGTCTTGACGTAATGGGGCTGCAGCGACTGAAACCGGGTCACGGTGAAACCGGGCTTGACGGCGTGCTCCTCGACCATCCGCACCGACGGCAGCCGGCCGCCGGGGAAGATCTCGGTGATCATGAACTTGCAAAACCGGGCCATCTCGAAGGTCAGTGGTATGCCTTTTTCCATCACCTCGTCGGGATGCAGACCGAGAATGGTGTGCAGCAGCATGATGCCGTCGTCGGGCATCGCCTCATGGGCGAACGTGAAGAAATCGTCGTAGCGGTCGAAGCCGAAATGCTCGAAGGCACCGATGGACACGATCCGGTCGACCGGCTCGTCGAACTGCTCCCAGCCGCGCACCTCCACGCGCTTGGAGCGCGGGCTGTCCGACACGGCGAACAACTGCTCGACGTGGGCCTGCTGGTTCTCGCTGAGCGTCAGCCCGATCACGTTGACGTCGTAGCGCTCCAGCGCCCGGTTCAACGTCGAGCCCCAGCCGCAGCCGACATCGAGCAGCGTCATACCGGGCCGCAGGCCCAGCTTGCCCAGCGCCAGGTCGATCTTGGCGATCTGCGCCTCTTCCAGCGTCATGTCGTCGCGCTCGAAGTAGGCGCAGCTGTAGGTCTGCGTCGGGTCGAGGAACAGGCGGAAGAAGTCGTCGGACAGGTCGTAGTGCGCCTGTACGTTTTCGAAGTGTGGCTTCAGCTGCTTGGACATCGCGATAAGAGCCTTCCTGAAAGCCCGGCGGCATTCACAAATGTCCCCTGACCATGAGCTACCCGGATGTCTCCGATTGCTGACGGTAGCCAATTTCTGATAGTACCCGATGGCGGGTTGGGAAGTGCCTATCACGTTTGGATGGCTGGACGGCACGTAATCACTGAAAATTCTGAGCCCGGCTGCTAGGCGCCGCGCCGTGGACATGCTCAAGGAGCCCTTGAGGAAGTCGATCCGCGCATCGAGGCGGATGCTCCGAACATGGTGTGGGCGATCGACTTTCAGTTCGACTCCACCGTCGATGGCAAGGCGATCAAACTCGCGTCGATGATCGACGAACACACCCGTTGTTCGCTGCTGAACATCGTGGAACGCTCGATCACCGGCGAACATTTTGTCGAGGAGTCCACGAAGGTGGTGCGGATGGACAACGGTCCGAAGTTCATTCCCCAAGCACTGCAACAGTTCCGCGAAGGAAGGTCGGGATGTTCTACATCCCGCCCGGAAGCCCGTGGAACAACGGCTACATCGAATCATTCGACAATCGCCTGGGAAGGAGTGCCTCAACCGCAACGACTGGAACGCCCTGTTCGAGGCCCGCGTGGTGATCGGCGACTTCAACAAGGAGCACAACCACCGCCGCCTCCACTTGGCCCTCGGGTACCGGACGCTGGCCGAGTACGCTGCGACGTGCAGGTGTACCCACACTCCGGTCGCCTGCGAGATCAACTGAATCCGGAACAAAACAACCCGACTCTAGATCCGAT
>NZ_JBOGDD010001053.1:0-21751 GCF_050701675.1 Mycobacterium sp.
GTCATGGCGCGACCCTCGGTGGCCGCGGACCTCATCCCCGCCAGCTGACGTCGATCAGCACCTTGCCGATGGCGCGGCCGTCCGCGACGTGCCGAAGTGCCAGCGCGGTCTCCTCGAGTCGGAATGACGCACCGACGTGTGGCGCCACCCGCCCGGTAGTCAACAACCCTTGCAGCTCAACCTCATTGCGGGCGAAGTCATCGGCGGGAATGTCCTGGAACTGGAAGCCGAGAATCTGAATTCCCTTGACCAGCACCAAGTTCAGCGGAATCCGGGGGATCACGCCCGACGCGTAGCCGATCGTGACGAAGCGCCCGCCGCGACGCAGCGTGCGCAGGGCCGGTTCGGAGAGTTCGCCCCCGACGGGGTCGACGACGGCGTCGGCGCCGTCGGGAAGCGCCGACCGCAGCGCGGCGCGAAGGTCGCCGTCGAGATGGTTGATCAGGTTCGTCGCACCGTATCCCCTTGCGACGTCGAGCTTCTCGCGTGACGATGCCACCGCGGTGACCCGGGCGCCGAGGGCGACGCCCAGCTGGACGGCAGCCAACCCAACACCGCCGCCCGCACCGAGGACGATCAGTTCGTCCCCCGAGGAGACCCGCGCAGGGGAGCGCAGCGTGTGATAGGCGGTCCGGTGGCCGACGCCGAATGCCGCCGCCGTGGCGGAATCAACCCCTTCGGGGATCCTGGCGAGGCTTGCGGTTGGCACGGCGACACGTTCGGCGAAGGCGCCGAACATTCCCGTGCCCGTCACGCGGTCGCCGACCGAAAATCCCGATGTCTGCGCGCCCAACTGCTCGATCACGCCTGCGAATTCGCTACCTGGCACGAATGGTGGCGGCACGCTGATCTGATACTCGTTGGCGATGAGAAGGACGTCGGGGAAGTTGACGGCCGCCGCCTCCACGCGCACCAGCGCCTGCCCGACGTCGACGACCGGGTCGGGGCGTTCCTCGATCACGACCACCTCGGGCGGCCCGTAGGCCGGACACACCGCGGCACGCACCTGCGGCTCAGCCCCGGTAGTCGGTGGACTCGGCGAGTTCGGCCGCCGAGGCCATCAGATCGGTCACGACGGGTCCGAACGCGAGCAGCTTGTCGTCGTTGCCTGCGCGCTGAAAGCCCTGCTCCAACACGATCGCCAGCTTCCACTTCGCCAGGACGAGGTAGTAGTCCAGGTCGTCGACCTGACGGCCGGACACCTCGGCGTAGTGCGCGACCACCCGATCGCGTGACGGCATGCCCCGCATGTCCACGTAGCTCATCTCGGAGGCGTCGGGGCTATCGGTGTTCTCTGGCCAGCTCTGCACCATCCAGCCCAGGTCCAGCTTCGGGTCGCCGACGGTGCCCATCTCCCAGTCGACGACGGCAGCCAGTTGAGCGGGCGCGCCGTGCCGGTACATCACGTTGGCGAACTGGTAGTCGCCGTGCATCAGCCCGGGGATGAAGTCGAGTGGCTTGTGAGCCTTGAGCCAATCCGTCGCGACTTCGAGGCCGTCGAGCTCCCGATTCTTGATCCGCTCCAGGAAGCCGATCCACCGATCGACCTGCCGTTCGTGGAAGCCATCAGGACGGCCCAGGTCGGCCAGCCCCTTGGCCTTCCAGTCCACCTTCGACAGCAGCGCGATGCCCTCGGCCAGTTGATAACTCAGCCCGGGCCGGCTGTCGAGGTCGCTCTGGAACGGCTCGGCCCACTTCCCGTGCTGATCCATCGGGGACCAGCCGTCGACGAAGCCCATCAGGTAGAACGGTCGACCGAGCACCTCCGGGTCCTCGCAGACCCCGATCGCGGCGGTGTGGGGCACGTCGGTGCCGTCGAGCGCCTCGATGATGCGCCACTCCCGCAGGATCCCCTTGTCGCGGTCCGGGGGAGCACCTGGCGGCGGCATCCGGATGACGCAACTGGCGTCGCCGCGGGTCAGCTCGTAGATCACGTTCTGCGTTCCGCCGGAGAGGAATCGGGCGTTGAGCGGCTCGCCCTTGCCTGGCAGTGCGGCGTCGTCCATCCACTGGGCGAGGCGCGCGGTGTCGATCGCCGGATCGCTCACTGGTTGCCCACCTCGAGCTCGAGGTACTCGGCGAACCTGGCCCTGGCCGCGTCGCGTTTGCGCGGTATCCACTCGGTGGGCCAGACGTCGTCGCTGGCCTTGTAGCCGCGCAGCACCTGCTTGGCCACGGTCGTCCTGTGCACCTCGGTGGGCCCGTCGGCGAGCCCCATCACGGCGGCGCCGGTGACCATGCCGAGGAACGGCATCTCGTTGGTGACGCCGAGTGCGCCGTGCACTTGCATTGCCCGCCAGGCGATGTCGTGTAGCACCGTGGGCATCAGCACCTTGGCGGTGGCGATGTCCTTGCGCACCAACTTGTAGTCGTTGAACTTGTCGATCTCCCATGCCGTGTACAGCACGAACAGCCGGAACTGCTTGAGCTGGGCGTACGAGTCGGCGATGTAGCCCTGCACGGTCTGCTTGTCGGCCAGCAGGCTGCCAGCAGTCTCGCGGCTCAGCACGCGTTCGCACATCATGTCGATGGCCTTCTGCGCCAAGCCGATGGTGCGCATCGCGTGGTGGATTCGCCCGCCACCGAGGCGGGTCTGCGCGATGACGAACGCCTGGCCCTCGCCGCCCAGCAGTGCCGAATCCGGCACTCGCACGTTCTCGTAGTGGATCAGCGCGTGGCTGCCCTCGTTGTCGCGTTCCCCGTGCAGGCCGACGTTGCGGACGATGTTGACCCCGGGGGTGTCGGTGGGCAACAGGAACATCGACATGCCCTGATAGGCACTGACGTCGGGGTTGGTCACCACCATCACGATCAGGAATGAGGCAGTATTCGCGTTGGACGAGAAGTACTTCCAGCCGTTGATGACCCAGTCGTCGCCGTCACGCAGGGCGCTTGTCTTGAATTGGGTGGGGTCGGCGCCGCCCTGCGGTTCGGTCATCGAATAGCTGGAGAACAGCTCCCCGTCGAGCAGTGGGCGCAGGTAGCGCTCCTTCTGCTCCGGTGTGCCGTAGTGCGCGATGATCTCGGCGTTGCCGGTGTCGGGAGCCTGACAACCGAAGACGATCGGGGCCCATTGCGACCGGCCGAGGATCTCGTTGAGCAGTGCCAGCTTCAGCTGTCCGTAGCCCTGACCGCCGAACTCTGGGCCGAGATGCGTTGCCCACAGGCCCTTCTGGCGCACTCGCTCCTTGAGGGGGTCGACGACCTTGCGTCTGGTTTCGGTGAGCGGCGTGAATTGCAGGTGCGGCCAGATCAGGTCGAGCAGCTCCACCTCGTCGCGCACGAATGCATCCGCCCAGTCCAGCAGGTCCTGGTATTCGGAATCGGTTTCGAAATCCCATGCCATTACGGCCTCCTCAGTGTTTTGGCGCGTGCGTCGTAACCGGCGATCAGGGTGAGGATGTCGTCGGTGACGACATCGGAGAACGAACGGTCACCGAACGAGCCAGCTGCCCAGTGCCTGGCCCCTTCGCTGACCAACGTCGACGCGAGATAGGCGAGGTGTGCGACGTCGGCGTGGTCGCCCACCTTGCCGTCCGCTCGGGCCTTCTCGAACAACTCGGTGAACATGTCGGCGTCGACGTCTGGCGCTCCGTCGGCGAGAATCCGGTGCTCGTGCCGGTAGCCCTCGAGAATCGTCTCGACGACGAGCTCCCTCGGGTTTCGCGCCATCGACTTCTCGAGCGTCTTCAAGGCCTCGTAGATGACGTCGCCGACCTCGTAGGGTCTGGCGAGGAGGTCTCCGATGGTGCGCTGCGCCGTCTGGGTCGACATGACGCCGACTTCGAACAGCACGTCCTCCTTGCGCGGGAAGTAGAAGTAGAACAGTGCCTTCGAAACCCCTGCGGCGGTGCAGATCTCGGCCACCGTGGTGCTGGCATAACCCTTGGTGCGCCACAGCGCCATGGCGGCCTGCACCAACATCCGCTTGGTCTCGTGCGAGCGGGCCCGCTGGAACGACGCGCGGCGTTGACCGCGGTCAGCGTCGACGGGGACCGACTTCGGTGGCACACCTGCAAGCTAGCAGAGCAATTGGCGAATGAACATAGCTGACCGGAGTCTAACTATGTTTCGGGCCGGCCCGCCTGGTCAGGTAGTCGACCTGCAGGTAGATCGCGTAAAGCACGAAGAACGGAAGAATCGCGAACGTGACGTTCTCGGCGACGAACTTGAACCAGAAACCGAAGGCACCCTGTCCGACGTCGCTGAACCCGGCCCGCACCTCCGAGAGGAAGTACACGCCGGTGCTGCTGATCAGGATCGCGCATCCTGCGAAGGCGAGCCACAGGCAACGGATGCGCGATTGGGTCGGGAGCGTTGGGCGGAGCAACCGGGTCCACAGAACGAAGAGCGTGATGCCGGTGGCGACGCCGACGAGTTCGAGGCCGAAGATCCAATTGTTGCCGCTGTTGTAGCGGGTGTCGGCCAACCCCCATTGCCACCACAGCCACTTCCAGCCCGGATCCGTGGTGGGCGTCCACAGGTTGAAGGGGTGGCCGATGAGGAAGATGAGTTCGTAACCGAGTTGACTGCCTGCGGTATACGGCAGATAGATCATCGTCAGTTCGGCCGCCCGTTCGAGTCGGGGGCGATGCTCGCCGCGTCCCGTCCAGAAGTAGGCCAGCGGCAGCAGGATCACCGGGATTCCGAAGAGCAGGTTGGCGATGACGTCGACGGTGAAATTCGGCGGCAACAACCCCAGTCCGACTCCGACGACGACCCCGACGAAGGCCACGCTGGTGACCGCGGTGAGCGCAAGGTAGGTCCGTCGGCGATGCGGCGCCCACGGGCGAGCCAGATTCGGCTCGCGGTCCGCGGGGGCTTGGGTCATGACCTCTGCTGCCATTGCGTCAACACCTCTGTTCTCCGTGGTCCTCGGCGACTCGGATCCGACGATAAACGGTCGCCCGCCCGGTGTTGGGCGAACGCTCAGCATTGAAATGGATCAGGGTCGGTCAGTCGTCGTTGACGATGATGGCCCTATTGTGGAAATCTGATAGCCATATCTGAGAATCACGTTCTCGCAGTTCGACACGTCAAACAGGAGCGCGCATGGCGATCGACCCCGCCGGTATCGACTGGTTCAGGGACCCGCGGCTGGTCGCAGACCCCTATCCGTACTTCAACGCGCTGCGCGACAAGTGCCCGGTGGAGCAAGAGGACCACTACGGCGTCACCATGATCACCGGCTGGGAGGAGGCGGTCTCGGTCTACAACGACGAGAAGACGTTCTCGTCGTGCACGTCGGTGACCGGTCCGTTCCCCGGATTTCCGGTGCCGTTGGAGGGTGACGACGTCACCGACCTGATCGAGAAGCATCGGGATGAGCTGCCCTTCAGTGACCAGCTGCCCACGCTGGATCCGCCGACCCACACCAATCACCGCGCCCTGCTCATGCGGCTGATCACGCCCAAGCGCCTCAAGGAGAACGAGGACGCGATGTGGCAGCTGGCGGACGAGGTGCTGGATGACTACCTCGCACCCGGCCAGGGGGAGTTCATCAAGGGCTTCGCGAGCCCGTTCACTCTGCTGGTGATTGCCGACCTGCTTGGCATTCCTCCCGAGGACCGCAACGCCTTCGTCGACGGCATCTCCCAACACTCCGGTGGCGGGGTCGGCAGCACTAGCGAGGAGTCGCTGTCGCACTCCCCGCTCGAATTCCTGTACGGCCAGTTCGAGGAGTACGTCGAGGATCGTCGGCGAAACCCCCGCGAGGACGTCCTGACGGGGCTGGCGACCGCGCTGTTCCCCGACGGCACCACGCCAACCGCCGGTGACGTTGCACGCGTTGCCACCAATGTTTTCTCGGCCGGTCAGGAGACCACGGTCCGGCTGCTCGGGACCGCGCTCAAGGTGCTCGGCGACCGACCGGACATCCAGAAGCTGGTTCGCGAGGATCGCAGCCTGCTTCCGAACTTCATCGAGGAAGCGCTCCGGCACGAGAGTCCCGTCAAGGGCGACTTCCGGCTGTCGCGTACCCCGGTCAACGTGGGCGGTCACGAGCTGGGCGCGGGCACCACCGTCATGGTGGTCAACGGTGCGGCCAACCGCGATCCGCGTCGCTTCGACGAGCCGAACGACTTCGATCCCAAGCGCAAGAACGCGCGCCAGCACCTGGCGTTCGGTCGCGGCATCCACAGCTGCCCTGGCGCCCCACTCGCACGCGCCGAGACGCGCGTCGGCCTGGAGCGACTTCTCGACCGCACCTCCGACATCAGGATCTCGGAGGAGAAGCACGGTCCGGCGGACCACCGCGACTACCACTACATCCCGACGTTCATCCTGCGCGGGATCATCGACCTGCACTTGGAGTTCGACGTTAAATGAAGGTCACCGTCGACGAAGACCGTTGCGCAGGCCACGGCATGTGTCTGACGCTGTGCCCCGAGGTGTTCGACCTGTCCGACGACGGTTGGGCGGTCGCCGACCCGGAGGAAGTGCCCGCCGAACTCGAGGGCGCTGCGCGCGAGGCCATTGAGAACTGCCCCGAACACGCCATTCGCGAAATCTGATTCAAACAGCATCATCAACAAGGAGATTCGTTGTGGCCAAGGGCTATGTGATCATCACCGAAGACATCAAGGACGCGGCAGGGATGGCCGAGTACGGCAAGCTGGCCAGCCAGACGATGAGCACCGCGAAGGTGCTGGCCTTCGGGCCGGCGGCCGAGACGCTCGAGGGGGAGTGGCACGGCACCCAGACCGTGCTCCTCGAGTTCGAATCCGTGGAAGCGGCCAATGAGTGGTACCACTCCGACGAGTACCAGGCGGCCGCGAAACTGCGCCAGGCGGCGGCCGACTGCAACGGAGTCATCGTCTCCGGCTTCTGAGCCGCCGCGAGGGTGCGCGAACGCACGCTGCCAACGGCGTGTCGCGGAGCAGACACGCACGCTCGCGCCAAGGGTTAAGTCAGTGGGGGATCAGCGGCCCGACGGGTGTGGTGGTCGTCGCATGCACCAGGAGTTCGGCGAGTTCGCGCGGGCGGCTCAGGAACGGCGAGTGCGAGGTGTCGATGCTGAGCTGCTCGACGCCCAGCCGCCGGGCCACCGTATCGGCCAGCCACCGCGGCATCGACTTGTCCTGCAGGCAAAGGATGTAACTCCGCGGCAGGTCCGCCTCCCAGAAGCGGGCGACCGATACCGGCGTGACGGTGGTGTCGCCGAAGCGCTCCGGGCCGAGACGCTCGAAGGCCCAGCGTGCCGTCTCCTCGTCGCAGTCGTGGTAGAAGTACTTCCACGCTCCGTCGAAGTCGGCGAACGTCATGGCGCCTTCGTCGTCGAAGTGCAGGTAGCTCAACATCTCTCCGACGTCGCCGTCGAATTCGGTGCCCAACTCGTCGCCGGCGTCGCGCATCGCCATCGCCTCCGGATAGGTCCGGTTCTCGCGCGGCAACGCGGCGGCGAGATACACGACGTGGCTGACCAGATCGGGTCTGGCGTCCGCGGCCAGGGTGGCGTCGAACCCTCCGCCCGAGTGTCCGACGAGCACGTCACCGGGGTGCAATGCCGACACGATGGCGTCACGGCGGTTGGCCAGCGTCGATTCCTCGTCGATGCGTGCCCCGTGTCCCGGCAGGTCCACGGCCACCCCCTGGTGACCAAGTGCCTCGAGTTCGGCGATCGTCCAGTCCCAGCACCACGCCGCGTGAAAGCCGCCGTGCACGAACACGAATCGCACTAGACGCGCGTCACTCGTCGACGATGGAGATGGCCTGCCGCGGGCACTGCCGCACGGATTCCTTGACCTGCTGCTCGTTCTCCGGAGTGACTTCTTCGGAGAGCACGTGCAGGTAGTCCTGGTCGTCCAGATCGAAGACCTCGGGGATGATGCCCATACACACCCCGTTGCTCTCGCACAGGCCGAAGTCGACCTCGATCTTCTGGGTCATGCGCGATCCCGCTTCGCTTCTCGCTTGGCCGTCATCGTCACCTCAATACCTTCACCGGGACGTGGTGGTAACCGGCGACGTTCTGCATGTTCACCCGCTGCAGCCCGTCGAAGTCGACCTCGTAACGCGGCATGAAGTCGAGCAGGTACTCGAGCGCGATCGCACTCTCCATGCGGGCAAGCGCCGCACCGAGGCAGCTGTGAATCCCATAACCCAGCCCGAGGTTCTGGGCGTGGTTGCGGTCGCGGTCGATGTCGAACGTCTCGCCGTCGTGGAATGCACGCGGATCGCGGTTGGCCGCGGCGCCCATGAGGAATACCGGCTTGCCCGCGGGGATGGTGCCGCTGGGCACCTCGACGTCCTTCACGCTGTAGCGGACGTTGTACTGCACCGGACCGACGTAGCGGAGCAGTTCCTCGACGGCGGCCGGGATCTTGCTGCGGTCGTCGAGTAGCTTCTGCCACTGCTCGGGATGGCGGGCGAATTCGACCACCGCGCTGCCGATCAGCTTGGTGACGGTCTCCGCACCCGCGCCCCCGAGGAGCGTGGTGAAGCCAGTGATCTCGATGTCGTCGAGCTTGCGCAGATTGCCGTGCTCGTCGGGGATCTCGGCGGCGATCAGTCGACTGATCATGTCGTCCTGCGGGTTGTTCCTGCGCTCCTGGACCAGGCCGTAGTAGTACATTCCCGAGTCGATGTTGGCCTGCATGTTGTCGTCGTCGAGTTCGATCTGGCCCGGCTTGCGATGCAAGCTGGTGTCGATCCAGTGGCGGACCTGCTGGCGGAAGTCCTCGGGTACGCCGGCCATCCGGGTGATGACCTCGACCGGGAACGGGCCCGAGAAGTCCTGCACCACGTCGAAGCCGTCCGGGTCGACCTTGCCGAGGTAGTGCTCGATGAGCTCGACGACGGTGTCCTTCTGGGCCTGGATCGCACGTGGCGTGAACGCCTTGTTGAGCAGGCTGCGCATGTGCCGATGGTCCGGCGGGTCCATGAAGATGATCGACTTCTGCGGCACCTCTCCCGAGCGCACCATGCCGAGATCGCACCCGCGGGCCGACGAGAACGACTCGTGGTCCTTGAATGCTGCCGCCACGTCCTCGTGCCGGGTCAGCGCGTAGAAGTCCTCTTCCTCGTCGTAGTACAGCGGCGCCTCGTCGCGCATCCGCGTGTACACGGCGTAGGGGTTGTCGAAGTACTCCTGGGCGAAGGGGTGAAACACCAGTTTGGGCTTGGTCACTGCGTCCTCCTCGGCGCTGGGGGGCAGAGCCGGAACGTTACGGAAGGCTGTGGAATTGTAACGCCCATAGTATGCACCATGCGGTGCCGAAAAGCAGCCGAATCACGCGCAAAGTAGCCGCTCGGTTACTGGCCGGTGGGCTCGATCCGGCCGGGGCTCAGGCGCCGTTACCCGTACTGATGAGGGGATCGAGCGCACCGAGGTCGCCGCCCAGTTCCGCAACCGTCTTGCGGACCACTTCGACGTCCTTGCCGATGAACTCACCGACCGCCGAGATGAACGTCGTCGCCGAGCCCGCCCGCGCGATCATCCCCAGCACCCGACTCTCGGAACTGCCGTGGGTCAGCGCGCCGAGCAGGGCCGATTCCTCGATGCCGAGCCTGCTCCCGAGACGCACCCCCTCGGCCACCAGTCCGATCTGCGCTGCGAACAACGCGTTGTTCACCAGCTTCACCAGCTGGCCGGCTCCGCTTGGGCCAACGTGCAGGATGGGGTCCGCGTAACTCGCCAGTACCGGTGTGGCGCGTTCGACCACGCTGTCCTCGCCGCCGACGAACAGCGTGACGCGTCCGGCCGCGATCTCGTGGGGACCGCCGCTGACCGGGGCGTCCAGCACGTCGACGCCGTCGGCGCGGGCGGCAAGGTCCCGCGCGGTATTCGGGCTTCCGGTGGTGTGCAGCACCAGTACCGAACCCGGCCGCATTGCGGCGAGAAGGCCGTCGTCGGTGCACACTCGCTTGACCTGTTCGTCGGTGAACACGCAGACGATGACCACGTCGGCACCGTCGACGGTCTCCGCGACGGTGGGGCAGGGATGTGCGCCCAATTCGACGACCGCCGCCCGCTTCTCGTCGGTGCGGCCGAGGACGTTGACCTCGTGGCCGGCGTCGACCAGGCGACGGACCATTGGAGCGCCCATCCGGCCTGCGCCGACGAACCCCACCCTCATCAGCGGGGATGGGACATGGACTCGAGCGCGGTGTCTGCGACGGTGAACACCGTGCCCTGCGGCGCGGATGCGGCGTCGGCGAGGCTCGCCGCCAGCCGAACGTCCTTCTGCAGCAACGCTCCGGCGATCGGGGCCAGACCCTCGAGCGTTCCACCGAACATGGTGATGCTGTTGACGGCCTTGCTGGTCGCCGACCCGCGCGAGAGCACCTCGCACAGCTCCTTGCGGGGCACGCCGAGCGCCTCGCCGAGTTCGAGTGCACTGACCGCGGCGCCGAGGTTGGCACTGAACAGCAGGTTGTTCAGGATCTTGGTGACCTGGCCACTGCCGACCGCGCCGAGGTGGACGATCGGGTCGGCGAACGTCGCGAAGACTGGACGCGCCCTCGCGACGACGTCCTCGTCCCCGCCGACCATCACCAGCAGGGTGCCTTCCGAGGCGGCGGGAGCGCCACCGCTCACCGGCGCGTCGATTACCGAGACACCTTGCGCCGCCGCGGTTTCAGCGATCTCGCGGCAGGTGTCGGGATGCACCGTGCTGTGGATCGCGATGATGCCGCCGGGTTTCAAACCCGCCAGCACGCCGTCCTCGCCGTCGAGAACCTGCCGCACGTCGTCGTCTCCCACCACGCAGAGGCAAACCAGATCGCTGGCCGCGCCGAGCTCGGCCGGGGTTCCCGCGACCTTCGCCGCCGTGTCGGCGTACGGCTCGACC
This sequence comes from Mycobacterium sp., assembly GCF_050701675.1. Classification (GTDB taxonomy): domain Bacteria; phylum Actinomycetota; class Actinomycetes; order Mycobacteriales; family Mycobacteriaceae; genus Mycobacterium. The sequence goes on from NZ_JBOGDD010001053.1 coordinate 10,791, forward strand.
GACGACGGGCGGCGTGCCCACAGCGTCAGTTCGTAGCCACCTTCGGTGATCCGTCGCGCCATCGGCGCGCCTTGACTGCCCAGTCCGATGAATCCGACGCGCATCAACCCGCCTCCACTTCGACTTCGACATCATTGACTTCGACACATTGCTCGACGAACGACAACACCCGTCGGTGATACGACTCGGCCGTCAGGCCGACGCTGAGATTGTGGCCGCTGTCGGGCATTTCGTTGGTCACCACGCTCGGGGCCGACGTGAAGAGCGCCGCGATGTCGGTCAGCGCCTGCGGCGTCGACTCCCAAACGCTTTCGTGATCGCCCACGGAGAACTCGACGGGCACCTCGACGCGCGCGGCGATCGCCGGGAAGTCTCGTCGCGGCCAGTTGGCCGACACGTCGCCCTCGTACGCAACGCCTGGTGCCGACAGTGCGCCGGTCAGCACTTCCTCGGGATACAGGTCGGTGGGCTGCCAGAGCAGGTCCCGCAGGCCTGCGGGACGGTGCGTCAAGGTTGCTTGACTCAGAACGGCTTTCGCGTCGGGATGGTAGTTCAACCCGGTGCCTGCGAGTTCGACCCCAAGAACGTCGGCGCGGTCCGCCGTGGCCATCCGCAGCGCCAGTTCACATCCGAGCGAATGTGCCAGCAGGAACACGCCCGCTCCGCGTGTCCCGGCGCCGACGATCCTGTCGACCGCGCCGTACGCCAATGCCACGCGCCGGTCCGGGTCGGCCATCTCGTCCTGGTACAGCGCCGAAGCTCCGTAGCCCGGCCGATCGAGGGCCATCGCGGTGTACCCCAGCGCTGCGGCGGTGCGCAACAACGAGAGTCGAGGATGACCGGGGCAGTCGAAATAGGCCGCGGACGTGGCACCGCCGTGGACCGCGACGATCACGGCACGGGGCTGCGGCACTTCGGCGACGAGTGCCGACATCGGCACCGCGCCGACCATCACGACTCGGGGATGTGGCTGGCTCACGGGTCGGTCCGCAACAGGATGGCACCACTTGGGGTCAGCCCCCCGCTGCTCACCACGGCGACGCGGGCGTCGGCGACCTGACGTTCACCCGCTTCACCCCGCAGCTGGCTGACGGCTTCGTGGATCAGGCCCATGCCGTGGGTGCGGCCGTGCGATAGCTGACCGCCGTGGGTGTTCAGCGGAATCACGCCGTCACGGGCGATGTTCTTGCCGCCGTCCAGGAAGTCCTTGGCCTCGCCGATACCGCAGAAGCCGAGTGCCTCTAGCCAGGACAGGCAGTTGAAGCTGAACCCGTCGTACAGCTCCGCGACGTCGACGTCGTTGGGCCGCAGCGACGTTCGGGTCCACATATGTGCCGCCTGCCCGAGCACCTGCGGTTCGTGGGTCATCGTGGTCTGATCCCAGTCGGTGCGTTCGATGATCTGGGTGCCGACGGCCTCGAACAGCACCGGTTTCTTGGGCATGTCACGGGCGACGTCGACGGCCGAGACGATCACGGCTACCGCGCCATCGCATGGGACGTCACAGTCGTACAACCCGAACGGCGTGGTGATCAGCCGTGCGTTCAGGTAGTCGTCCATCGTCATCGGGTCGCGGTAGATGGCAGTCGGATTCAGTGCCGCATTGGCCCGTTGGTTGAGCGCGATCCAACCGAGCGTCTCGCGCGTCGTGCCGTAACGGTGAAAGTGCCGCTGCGCGTTGAGCGCCAACGTGTGTGCGGCCGACGTGGCACCGAACGGCATCTGCCAGCTGGTGGTGCGAGCGCCCCCCGGCGGGGACATCTTGCCCTCCTTCATCAGCTGACCGAACGTCGCCTCCCACAGGGTGCGGAAACACAGCACGTGGCGGGCCATACCGGTGGCGACGGCCATCATCGCCGCGATCACCGAGCCACCGGGCCCGAAGGTGTCCATGCCACCGTTGATCCAGGTCGGCTTCAGCCCGAGCGCACCTTCGAGTGCGTTCACGCCGCCCTCGCCCATGCCCGCGATGTCGAGTCCGGGATAGGTCGAGAGGCCGTCGATGTCGTCGAGGGTCAGGCCGGCGTCGGCGACGGCGGCCTCGCACGCTTCGATCGTCAGCGACAGCGGCGGCACCATCAGCCGCCTGCCTAGCCGAGAAGCCCCGATGCCGGTGATCGCCGAATGGTCCTCGAACTTCTTCGACGTGAGCATCGGGCGCACGTGCCTGCCGAAGTCCTGCGGTGCGATCTCGTCTACCGCTTGCGGCAGCGGAGTCGCGTCGGCGGACGGCTTGAAGACGGGCAGCCACACGTCGGCAAGTTGTTGGAAGACGACCTCGACGGGCTGGCCGAGCTCGAGGTCGTCGGGGTCGCACTCGATGATGTTGGTGGTCAACCGAACCCGCGGATCCTCCGCGATGGCGACCTGGGCGATCACGTAGGGCGGCGGCAGATCCGGGAAGCCGAAGCGGTGATTCACGGTGAACGCCGAGAGCGTGCCCTTACCCGAGACGGTGCGCACCTTGATGTCGTGGCTTCGGCAGTAACGGCAGATCGGGGCGGGCGGGTGGATCAGCGACTGGCAGCCCTGACACTCCTGCAGACGCAGCTCGCCATCCGCCCCGGCCGTCCAGAAATACTCGTTCTCCCCGGTGATCTGGGGCAGTGGCCGCCCCGGTGCGTCCGACAAGTCAGCTCCCCGTCTTCGCCGTGTCGTGTCTGGTGGCTCCGTTGGTCACCTGTGCGCCGTGCGGTTCGGCGGGCATCTCGATGATCGCGTGAACGGGGCAGTCCAACAGCGCCCGCTTCACCGCGTCGTGATCGACCTCGGGGACTGCGCCGTTCCCGATCAGTGACGCGTAACCCCAGTCGTCCAGTGAGAAGTACTCCGGTGCGTGCTTGGCGCAGACGCCGAAACCGTCGCACAGCGTCCGGTCCAACCGAATCCTCATCACAGACCTTCCACCTCGTAGGGCCGCGTGGCGCTGTACGCGTCGGTCCGGCACGCGTCGCACTCACCACCGACGTGCCGCGCAACGACCTCGGGGAACTGCTGCACTAGCGTCGCCGCCACGTTCGTCGCCGCATCCAACGTCGCGCAGGCGCCACGCCCGCGCAGGACCACCGACCACCGCTCCAGCCGGGTCAGGTCCTCGGACGTGGCTTCACCGTCGCGCAGCGCCCCGGTGACCGCCGACATCGCAGCCGTGCCGTTGAAGCAGGAGCCGCACTGGCCGGCGTTCTCGCGATCGAAGTAGGCCATCACCGATGCGGCAACGGCCACCGGGCACTCGTCGGTGAGGATCGCGACGGCACCACAACCGAGGCCGCTGCCGAGCCGGCGCATCGTCTCGTGGTCGAGCGTGGCGTCGAGCACGGTGCTGTTGAGCAGACCGGCGAAGTAGCCACCCATCAGCACGCCGACGACCTGATCGGCGGAAACGCCGTGTCTGGCAAGCAGTTCGGTGAAGGCGACGCCGTGCGGAAGCTCGTAGAGCGCCGGTGGCCTGCCCGCACCGGTGATGGTGGCCAGAAACGTCCCCGGTGAGGCGGACGTGCCGACGGAGCGGTAGGCCTCGGCGCCGTGGCGCAGGACGAAGGGCAGGTTGGCCAGTGTCTCGACGTTGCTCACCAGCGTCGGGTGGCCGCCGACGCCCTGCTCGAACGGGCGAGGTGGTTTGTCGGTCGGCTTGGCTGGGCCGCCGTTGATCGCACGTACCGCGGCGGTCTCCTCGCCGGCGACATAGCCTGCGTCGACCGTCACGACGGTGATCGGAAGTTCGAATTCGCCTGCGGCCAGTGCGGTCTCGAGTGCAGTGGCGGAGTGCCGATCGGAGACGTAGACGTAAGCCTGGTCGGCGTTCACCATTCGAGCTGCCAACCGGACTCCGTCGAGCACCAGATGCGGCCGGTTGCGCAGAAGCCATCTGTCCTTGACCGAGGCCGGTTCGCCCTCTTCGCCGTTGGCGAGGACGACGGTGGGGTTCCCCCGTCGGCCCGCGTCGCGAACGGTCCGCAACTTGACGGCGATTGGGAATGCGGCGCCGCCGCGACCCAGCAGGCCGCTTCGGTCGACCTCGTCCAGCAGTGCGTCGGGGTCGTCGAGAACTTGGTAGCCGCCTGCGGCGACGTACTCCGCGTGGTCCTCGACCCCTTGGACCGTTCGCAACAGTCGGGGGACGGTGCCGGGCCAGGCCGCGACGAGGAGTTCAGCTGCCGGTGCGGTCATCGCCGCCCTGCCTTCCTGCCCGCGGATAGGGTGGCGGCCATGAGAACTGCGGTGGTGCGGGTCGACGTGGACCCCTCGACGCAACTGGCGCCCGCACGACTAGACGAGGGCATGGCGACCCTCCTCGAGTTGGCGGCGGCGATTGGTGCCGACGTGATCGATGCGGATCTGGCGACGCTGCCGCCCAGCCGGCGACAGGTCGAGATCCTCATCGCAGGCGATGATCCGGACGAGTTGAGGCGCACGGCACTCGACTTGTGCGCCAAGGCGTTCGGAGTCCTCGGTGCCGCTCCCGCCGTGGGTGTGCTGACGTACGTCAGCAGAGGCACCGACGACGACGCGCACGGCGTCCTCGCGGGTCTGGGACTGCGGGGCGACGTCGAACGTCGCGCTGGGGACGAGGGCTGGGACGTGGTGACGGTGACGCTGCTCAAGGCCGACCTGGAACGGGTTCCCGAGAGTCGGGTACACACGGCGCTGGAGGCGTCGTTGAACTGCGAGGTCTACATCGTCGTCGAGTAACCACCAGGAAGACACTGTCTACCTACCGAGGAATTCGAGAATCGCGGGCGCGGCCTGCACCCAGGTGTCGAACAGGCAGAAGTCCTTGCCACCGCTGGCGGAGAACTTCTCGCCGGCACGCTCCCAGGCGTCCTCGGGCCACGGTGGCTCGATGAGCTGGGAACCCTTGATCAGGCAGCTCACCTCCAGCGAGGTTCGCTTCGGATGGTCCCAATCGTTCTCTCCGCCACGGATGATCAGCGTCGGGACCTTGATGTCGTCGAACAGAAAGTCCTCGACACCGGGGATGGTTTGGCCCGGCTTGGAGACGAAGGCGTTCAGCCAGCGCAGCATCACCTTGAGGAACTCGTCGGCGTCGAGCCCACGTATTCGGTCCAGGTTCGCTGGATTTTCTTCGATACGTTCCTTCCACTCGCCGACGTGCAGCAGACCGTTGATACCCGCCCCCCGGACCGCGAGGATGCTCGGCACGATGTAGTGCCCGCCCAGCACGAACGATCCGTACACGCCGCCGACGATGTTCCACACCGCCAGCTTGGTCACCAGTTCGGGGTAGAGAATCGTGGTCAGAATCGAGTCGCGTGCCCCGCCCGAGCCGCCCGCGATGATGCACGGCCCGATGTCCAACTTCGTGATCAGCTGCATCAACGTCTCGGCCCGCATGTGGGATTCGCTGTAGCCGTAGAACTGCACGTCCGAGGCGCCGCAGTTGGGCCGGTCCCACAGCAGCACCCGGTAGCCGCCCGCGACCAGGGCCTCCGCCAGTGGTCGCAGGCCAGGGATGTCCTTGCTGAACCGGCCACCAGGCGTCAGGGCAATGAAATCGCCTTCTGAGCCCAGGATTTCGTAGACGACGTTGCCGCCGTTGATCTCGATCTGCTCGTTGGACAAACTCACTCCGGTTCGTCAGGCCTGTACCAGGACGTCGTCACCGACGACCCGGACGGGATAGGTGCGGATGCTCCACTCCGGTTTGACCGCGGTGGTCCCGGTGGCGAGCTCGAAACCCCATTGGTGCCAGGGGCAGAAGATGAACTCCAGGTCGCGCACCATCACCGCGTCGCCTGGCACGCTCTCATCGACGACGTTGCGCCCGCGGGCCCGCCCCGCGCACAACGGACCGCCCTCGTGCGGGCAGTAGTTCGCGATGGCGTAGAACGTGCCATTGACGTTGTAGACGCCGACGCCGTGTCGACCGATCGGCACCAGTTTGTGTGTCCCCGAGGGGATTTCGTCGACGGTGGCGACGACGTGTTCCCGCCCCTGCGCGAGGCGGGGCGTCTTGTCCGGTGTCACTAGATGAGAATCCCGAGTCGCTTCGCTCCAGCCCGCCGCATCAGAACACCCGGACCTGGCCCTCGCGGGCCGGGACGGTCTCGGGGAGGTGGTAGGTCTGGATTCCGTTGCGGAACATCACCGCCTCGCGGGCGTGCTCGGGGAGGTGTTTGGCCAGCCACCGGGGGTCATCGAAGGTCCAGTGCGGGTAGTCCGACGAGTAGAGCAGGATCTTCTCGCACTCCATCCACTCGAACGCGCGACTGAGTTCCGTCTTGTCCTCGGGGTAGTCGAGTGGCTGGGTGGTGAACCTGATGTGTTCCTTCACGTACTCCGACGGCTTGCGCTTGATGTCCATCCACTGTTTGCGCTTGGCGTAGATGGCGTCCATCCGCCACATCAGCGGCAGGATCCACGTGAATGCGTGCTCTACGAACACGATTCGTAGCGTCGGGAACCGGTCGAAGGTGCCGTCGAAGACGAGGCTCATGACCTGGTTCGCGGCAAGCAGCGAGTAGGTGACCATGAAGTCGTGGTTGTAGCTGGGAAGGCCCACGGGAGGAATGGGCAGTTCATCGAAGTGACCGCGGGACAGATGGCAGCTCACGGGTATGTCGTGCTTGGTGGCTGCCGCCCAGATCGGGTCGTACTTGGGATTGCCCCACGGCGGCCGTGGCTCCGCCTTGATCAGGACCTGAGCCATGTACGGGTGCCCGACCCACTTCTCGATCTCACGGGCGGCGGTCTCCGGCTCCTCGATCGTCGCGCAGATCGATCCGCGCCACCGCTCGTGCCAGTTGTTGTGACTGTCGAGCCAGTGATTGGCCTGCCAGTCGTTGAGTGCCGCGGTCATCGCGGAGTTGGCCTCGGGGATGCGAGCCGAGTAAGCCGCGGGTTCGAGGATCGCGATGTCCGAACCGGCCTCCATGATCAGCTGCTTGAATGCGAGATCTGGATCGCTGCCCGCGAACTCGCCGTCGGCAGGGAATGTGTCGACGCGCATGGCGTAGGAGTGCGCGTAGTCCGGGGCGTCGTAGTAGATCTGCTCGCCGATCGGGTGGGTTCCGAAGTACTTGCTGCGCCATGGTTCCGGCAGGTACTCACCCAGATCCCCGCGGCGGGGGGTCGGATGGACGTCGGAGTCGACGCACCTCACGGCGACGCGCTCGGCGGCGGGCATCCGTGGGTTGGCTGTGACTGTCATGTTGGCCTCCTCTGTCCCTACAGTGCCGCAGATGCGGATGGGCTTACCAGGTTTTCGACGCCATACAGCTCGGCTGCGTTGCGCCAGCACAACTTGTCGCGCTGCTCGGCGCTGTAACTGCCGGGCACGAGTAGGTCGCCACAGTCCCAGTGCGGGTAGCTCGAGCCGAACATCGTCATGTCGTCCTTGCCCGTGAAACCCGCCCACTCGCCTGCGAACTCGGTGTCGCCGGGTCCATCGAGGCTGCCCTGCACGAAGTAGACGTGGCCGGGCAGGTAGTCACTCGGCATCTTCGGCGCCCACGGTGTCTGTTCCAGATGTGGGCGGCCGAAGCAGTCCATCCGCCAGATGAACGGCGTCAGCAGGTCGGCGGCCCCGTCGGTCCAGACGAACTTGAGCGCGGGCATTCTCTCGAACACGCCCTCGGCGATCATGTTCATCAGGTGATAGAGGTAGTTGAGCGACATGAAGCTCAGATACTGCTCATAGGTCCTGGTGTTGCCGGACGGGGTCGGCGGGAAGGCGACACCCGATCCCACTTCGATGTGCACGGCCACCGGTAGTCCCGCTGCGGCCGCTGCTTCCCACAGCGGCCAGAACTGCGGCTTGCCGTAGAGCTCGCGCGATTGCAGGGGGACGCCGATCTGGACGACGCGCGGGTGATCCTTGTACTTGTCGATCTCCCGGATCGCGCCAGCGACGTCGTCGGGATTGACCCGGATGGTGCCGCGGAACCGGTCGCCGTACTCGGCGTCGTCCAGCCACCGCGTCACCATCATCTCGTTGTGCCCCGCGGCGATCGCGGTGCCCAGGTGGCGGTCCGGCATGATCCCGCGGGTCATCGGATGCAGGATCGCCACGTCGACGCCGCGGTTGCCGAACAGCTCGTCGCCCACCAGAGCCGGGTCTGAACCGGGGTACTGGCGATCGGGGCCCAAGCTGGCATTGACGTACTCGCCGCCGGGCGCGCCGTACCAGTCCATCTCGTAGTCCGGGAAGCCCCGGCTGCGGAACGGTTCGCGCATGAAGTTCTGGCGCAGATCCTTGTTGGACTGACAGAAGATGTGCACGCTGGCGTCGATGACGGGTGTGGTCACCCCGTCACTGTGTTGCCTCACCGAGATCCGTCCTTTGGTCTTGCCGGCCGAGAGCCCCGCCGGAGCTGATTCCCAGTGTAGATCCTTGTTCTTCATTCGCAAGAATAATGTTCTCCAGCAGTTCGCTTAGTTCAGTGCTGCGTCAGCGCTGGTAGGAGTGTCTGCTGGTCGGTCGCGCAGCAAGCATCGGGTGGAATCGGGTAGCAGGTTTAGGAGAACGGATACCGCATCGATGAGAATGCTATTCTCGGGCCGAACGGGACGAGCGACGCAGGAGGCGGCGGCATGCTGTTGGAGTTGGACGCTGATCAGCGCCTATGGCAGGAGACGGTCCGCGACGCCGTCGGCAAGCAGTGTCCGGCGTCGCTGGTGCGCGAGATCGCCGAGGACGGCGCCGACGCCGCGCCCTTGTGGAAGGTCTACGTCGACGCGGGCTGGACCGAGCTGACCGATCCGGAAAACGCCGTCGAGCTGGCCATCGTGCTGGAAGAACTCGGCCGCGCCACCGATCCCACACCGTTCCTGGCGACGCTGACGCAGTTCGCGCCGCTCGTCGGCGATCGCTTCGACCCGCAGCGGGCCGGCGCGGCCATTCACCAGGGTGTGACCGCGCACCGGGACGCCGACGGCTGGGTCCTCACCGGAACGTCCCGCCACGTCCTCGACGGCGATCGGGCCGAGCGGCTCGCGGTGGTGACGGCCGCCGGGGTGTTCCTCGTCGATGCCAACACGGTCACCACCCGTCGCGCCGCGATCTTCGATCCGGTGCTGCACGTCGCCGAGGTCAGCCTGGCGGGAGTGCACGTAGCCGACGGTGACCGGCTCGCGATCGACGCCGAGAAGGCGCACCACCTCGCGCTCACCGGCATGGCGATCACCATGGTTGGCGCCTGCCAAAGGATTCTCGACCTGGCTCTGGAGCACGTGAAGAGCCGCCATCAGTTCGGCGTGCCGATCGGATCCTTTCAGGCCGTTCAGCACAAGGCCGCCGACATGCACGTCGCCATCGAGCGCGCGCGTGCGCTTTCGTACTTCGCGGCGCTGACGATCGCCGCCGACGACCCACGCAGGCGGTTGGCCGCCGCGATGGCCAAGGCATCGGCGGGGGAGTGCCAGTCACTTGTCTTCCGGCACGGCCTGCAGTTGTTCGGGGCCATGGGCTTCACCTGGGAGAACGATCTTCAGTTCGCGCTCAAGCGGGCCAAGGCGGGCGAGCACATGCTCGGCGGTGCGGCCGAGCACCGCGCGATCATCGCCGCCGAATACAAGGACTTCTGATGCAGCTGACCTTCGATTCGAACGTCGAGGAATTCCGCGCCGAGTTCGTGGCGTTCCTCGACGAGAACCTGCCGACGGCGGAGCAGACGCTAGAGCGGCCGCGCTCGGTGTCGCACATGCCGCAGTGGGCGCGTGACTGGCAGCGGCTGCTGTTCGACAACGGCTGGCTGCTGCCCGCTCAGCCGCCGGAGTTCGGCGGCCGCAATGCGTCGGTGTTGCAGACCTACGTTCACCTCGAGGAGCTCTGCAAGCGACGGATCTACCACAGCTTCAATCCGCAGGGCGTCAACATCATTGCGGCGTCACTGCTCACGTTCGGCACCGATGAGCAGAAGCGCCGATGGGCCGTACCGGTGTTGCGCGGCGAGATCACCGCTTCGCTCGGTATGAGCGAGCCGAGCGCAGGCTCCGATCTGGCGTCGCTGCGCACCCGCGCCGTGCCCGACGGGGACACGTTCGTCGTGAACGGGCAGAAGGTGTGGACCTCGGGCGCCCACGATGCCGACTTCCTGCTGACGTTCGTGCGCACCGATCCCGATGCCCCGAAGCACAAGGGCATCAGCGTGTTGATCATTCCGACCGACCTCGAGGGTGTGGTGCGGCGTCCGTTCGCAGACCTCTGCGGTGAGGACAACAAGGACTTCAACGAAGTGTTCTTCACCGACGTCGTGGTGCCTGCCGAGAATCTCGTCGGCCCGCTCAACGGCGGATGGGGCGTCGCCAACGGGTCGTTGGGCCACGAGCGCACCATGATGTGGCTCGGCTTCGCCGACCGGATCGACAACATGATCTCCGACTTCTCGCCGTCCACGGCCCTGGAGCGCGACCAGTACGCCACCATCGTCATGGACTACCAGGCGCTGCGGGCGATGGGTTCGATCTCGCTGGCCCGCGCGGCCCGCGGTGAGGTGGACGTGGCGTCGGTGTCGGTGCTGAAACTCTTTGGCTCGGAAGCGGAGATGAACGCGTCGGCCAACATTCTCACGGCGGCGGGACCCGACGGGTTGACCCACCCGTCGACGACCGGACCGTACGCGCACATGAACCTCGACCACTACTTCGCGAGTTGGTTCGAGCGTTTCGCGCGCAGCTTCTCGGGCACCATCGCGGGCGGCACCTCGGAGATCCAGCGCAACATCATCGCCCAGCAGGTTCTCGGCCTCCCGCGTCCCGCGCGGTAGTCCCTCCCCCCTTTTCGCGCGCCCCCCTTTTCGCGCGAGCGAGCGTGTTTGCACGCCCTCGTGCGGCGTGTCGTGGCAGTCCGCGCACGTTCACCACCGACTGGTGTGATGCAAGTGCCGAGCCCAGTCCGCGATACCCGAGCCGTGGCGACGACACGCCGTAACAGGCCACCGCACACTATGTCTCGATGCTGCGCGTGATCGATGTTCTCGCGTGGGTGATCGGTCGAGTCA
>NZ_JBOGDD010001054.1:0-6890 GCF_050701675.1 Mycobacterium sp.
CCGCTTCAACCGGCTCGACGAGGCCCTCCAGATCATCCTTCCGATGCTCGAGGGCGAGCGTCCGACGTTCTCCGGCAAGTACTACCGCACGCAGGAGGCCATGGCAGAGCCGCGCTTCCGCAAGCACGTCCCACTGATGATCGGTGGCAGCGGCGAGAAGAAGACCATCCCCTTGGCGGTCCGGCACTTCGACCACCTGAACATCATCGCGGGCTTCGACGAACTGCCGCGCAAGGTGCAGGTGGTCCGCGAGAACGCCGAGAAGATCGGTCGCGATCCGGCCACGCTGGAGACCAGCATGCTGGTGATCGCGATCATCGGCGAGGGAATCACCGCCGACCTGATTCCCGAGGACTTCAGGCAGCAGGCCGTCTTCGGCAGCGCGGAGCAGGTGGCCGACCAGATCAAGACCAAGGTCCTCGATGCTGGGATCGACGGGGTCATCCTGAGCCCGGTCACCAGCTTGGACGGCTACCACCCCGGTGCCGTCACGGAGGTTGCGGAGAAGCTCAAGCCGGTGCTCGCCGGGTGAACTTCCGGAGGGCTGGAGCGGAGCGACCGGGTGAATAGACGGTGCGGTGGGTCATCTCACCGCGCTGCGGGGAAGTGCGCCGACTAACCTAGGGGTTGTACTGAGTAGGTTTTCGCACGCGAGGAGCAGCAATGAGCCACCCCGGAGCTACGGCAACGGATCGGCATAAGGTCGTCATCATCGGTTCCGGGTTCGGCGGATTGAACGCCGCCCAGAAGCTCAAGAAGGCCGACGTCGACATCAAGCTGATCGCTCGCACGACGCACCATCTGTTCCAGCCCCTGCTCTACCAGGTCGCCACGGGCATCATCTCCGAAGGGGAGATCGCGCCCCCGACTCGGCTCATCCTGCGCAAGCAGGAGAACGCGCAGGTGCTTCTCGGCGACGTCACGCACGTCGATCTGGAAGCCCAGACGGTCACCTCTGAGCTGCTCGGGCACGACTACACGACGCCGTACGACAGTCTGATCATCGCGGCGGGCGCCGGGCAGTCGTACTTCGGCAACGACCACTTCGCCGAGTTCGCGCCCGGCATGAAGTCGATCGACGACGCGTTGGAGCTGCGCGGCCGCATCCTGGGCGCCTTCGAACAGGCAGAGCGCTCCAGCGACCCGGTGCGGCGTGAGAAGTTGTTGACGTTCGTCGTCGTCGGTGCCGGCCCAACCGGTGTCGAGATGGCAGGCCAGATACAAGAATTGGCCGACCAGACACTCAAGGGCAGCTTCCGGCACATCGACCCGACCGAGGCGCACGTCATCCTGCTCGACGCCGCTCCGGCAGTCCTGCCGCCGATGGGCAAGAAGCTGGGCCTCAAGGCGCAGGCCCGGCTGGAGAAGATGGGCGTCGAGATCCAGCTCAATGCCATGGTGACCGACGTCGACCGTAACGGCATCACGGTGAAGGACGCCGACGGCACGATCAGGCGCATCGAGTCGGCCTGCAAGGTGTGGTCTGCCGGTGTGGCGGCGAGCCCGCTCGGCAAGGACCTGGCCGAGCAGTCGAGCGTCGAACTCGACCGTGCGGGCCGCGTGAAGGTGCTGCCCGATCTGTCCATCCCCGGTCACCCGAACGTCTTCGTCGTCGGCGACATGGCAGCCGTCGAAGGCGTCCCCGGGATGGCCCAAGGCGCCATCCAGGGCGGCAAGTACGCGGCCAACTTGATCAAGGCAGAGATCAAGGGCGCCGATTCGAGCGTCCGCGAGCCATTCAAGTACTTCGACAAGGGCTCGATGGCGACGGTGTCGAAGTACAACGCCGTCGCGCAGGTCGGCAAGCTGGAATTCGGCGGCTTCATCGCGTGGCTAGCCTGGCTGGGACTGCACCTGATCTACCTCGTCGGGTTCAAGACGAAGATCGCGACGCTTCTGTCCTGGGCCGTGACGTTCCTGAGCCGCAGCCGCGGACAGCTCACCATCACCGAGCAGCAGGCCTACGCGCGTACCAGGATCGAGCAACTCGAGGATCTGGCGGCGGCAAAGGAAGACGAGCGGGCGGCGAGTTAGAGTCGGTCGCCCCGCCAGGTGGCGAGGCAACCGCCCGCGGCCAGGTCGAGCGTGGTTCCGGCTGCCTCGAAACCCGTTTGTGGATAGCGTAATTCGCTGACACAGGCCAGGGGCGTGCCGAGCTCGTCGTCGGCGACGGAGCCGGTTCCCAGTTCGATGCGGTGGCGCAGGAGCGGTGCGCCATCGACGTCGGCGTACAACGAACCGCTCCAGAAACCCTGCCGCTCGTGAGATCTGCCGATCTGGATGCGTTCGCGCAGGCGCACGCTCCCCTCCCCGGTCACGGTCAGCCTGGTCGACGTCAGGTGCCGCGCCGCCCCGGCGACGATGGTGGGCTGCGGGTCGACGTCGAGCCGTCCGGCCACCTCGAGATCCCAGCTCGCGCGTGACTCCATGGTGACCGTGCCAGGCATCGCCATCGTCGCGGCCACGCTGCGCAGCCGGAGTGCGGCACCGTGTTCGACCACCACCCGCACCCTGATGGTGTCCCCGCCCAGCGGCGTGGCCGCGGCCGAAACCAGGTGCACGGTGTCGGCGTCGGTGCGGCGGCCCGCCAACCCACCGACGCACTCGATGCGGGGGGCGCGGTTCCGTGACGCGACGATCAGAACATCGGAAAGCATGGTGGCCCGGTGCCTTACACCGGGACGCGCAGCTGTTGATGCACCCAGTCGAGGACCAGTGCAGCCGTGGGGTCCTCGGTCAGCGAGATCAGCACCGTCGGGCGGTTCCCGCGGACCTTGGCCGCGTCGCGGCGCATCACGTCGAGGTCCGCTCCCACCATCGGCGCCAGGTCCGTCTTGTTGACGACGAGCAGATCCGAGAACGTCACGCCGGGACCACCCTTGCGCGGCACCTTGTCTCCCCCCGCCACGTCGACGACGAAGATCTGCGCGTCGACCAGGCCCGAGGAGAACGTGGCCGTCAGATTGTCGCCGCCCGACTCGACGAGGATCAGATCGAGCGACCCGATGCCCGCGATCAGGTCGTCGATGGCGTCGAGGTTCGCGGTGATGTCGTCACGGATGGCGGTGTGCGGACAGCCGCCGGTCTGTACCGCCGCGATGCGCTCGTCGGGGAGCACCGCGTGCCTGCGAAGGAAGTCGGCGTCCTCGGTGGTGTAGATGTCGTTGGTCAGCACCGCAAGCGACAACTCATCGCGCAACTGTCTGCACAGCGCGGCCACCAACGCGGTCTTGCCAGACCCGACCGGCCCTCCGATGCCGATGCGCAGTGGCTCGCCCTCCTGGCGGACGCGCCGTGGACGATCGACGTGGGTGTGGGGCTCACCGTCGAGCAGATGTGGTGGCATGGCATACCTTTCTCCAGACGTACTTCACGACGCGAAGAGCGGCCGGTCTCGTTCGACGTGACGCTGGGCCAATACGTCGAGCAATGGATCGGACAGATCGGCTAGTTCCTTGGTCGCCTCGGCGGCGGTCTGGTCGCACAGCGGCGAAAGCTCGAAGATCAGCCCCGCGACGTCGCCAGGATCGAGGGCCAGTAACCGTTGGGCTGCGGTCGCGGAGCCCGTCATCGTCGTGTAGACCACCGAGAGCGCGGTCTGCTCCGGCAGCAGTCCACTGGCCGAACCGACCGAGCCGGCCGCCACGCCGAGGTGGGGTTTGACGCCGACCGAGTCCCAGTCGTGGGCCGGCCACACCTTGCGGGCCAACCTCACCAGGCCCCTCCCCTGGGCCCGCGACGCACTGCGCGCCGCGGGAGCCGGTGTCCGGGCGTCGGTTTCACCGTCGGCGTCCGCGACGCTCAGCGTGCCGTCGTGCACGGCGCTCGCGATCGAAGCGGTGACCAGACCACTGGTGCGGATGCGTCGGCGCAGGAAGGCGCGCAGCGTCGGCAGGTCCACCACCAGCCCACTGGCCACGCCCTCCTCGACACCACCGGAGTGGACGTGACCGCCGGTCGGCAGCCGAGAGTCCGCCAGCGCCAACAGGGTTGCCAGGCTGGACATCAGAAGAGGAAATATCGCTGTGCCATCGGCAGTTCGGTGGCCGGTTGCTCCGCCCAGACATCGCCGTCGATGGTGACGGTGAACGTGTCGGGGTCGACTTCGATGTGCGGCAGCGCGTCGTTGAGCGGCATATCCGCCTTGCTCACCTTGCGGACGTCGCCGACGGCGACGAGTCGGCGGTTGACCGCCAGGCGGTCGGCGAGACCGTCCTCGATGGCCTGCGGCGCGACGAAGTGCACCGACGTGGCGGCCGCTGCGGCCGGCGAAGCACCGAACATCGGCCTCGGCAGGACGGGCTGCGGCGTGGGGATCGACGCGTTCGCATCCCCCATCGCCGCCCACGCGATCATGCCTCCCTTGATCACCGCATGCGGGCGCACTCCGAAGAAGGCGGGTTCCCACAGCACGAGATCGGCGAGCTTGCCGACCTCGACGGACCCGATCTCGTGGTCGATGCCATGCGCGATGGCCGGACAGATCGTGTACTTGGCGACGTACCGGCGCACCCGGTTGTTGTCGGCCGCCCCGTCGCCCTCCAGCGCCCCGCGCCGCTTCTTCATCACGTGTGCGGTCTGCCAGGTACGCAGCACCACCTCGCCGATGCGGCCCATCGCCTGCGCGTCGCTGCCGATCATCGAGATCGCGCCGATGTCGTGCAGCAGGTCCTCTGCGGCGATCGTCGACGGCCGGATCCGGCTCTCGGCGAACGCGAGATCCTCTGGGACGCTGGGGTTCAGGTGGTGGCACACCATCAGCATGTCGAGGTGCTCGTCGAGGGTGTTGACGGTGTGCGGCCGCGTCGGGTTGGTGGAGCTGGGCAGCACGTTGGGATGCGATACCACGGTGATGATGTCTGGCGCGTGCCCGCCGCCCGCTCCCTCGGTGTGGTATGCGTGGATCGCTCTTCCGTTGATGGCGGCGAGCGTGTCCTCGACGAAGCCCGCCTCGTTGAGAGTGTCGGAATGCAGGTTCACCTGGACCCCTGCGACGTCGGCGACGGTCAGGCAGGCGTCGATGGCCGCGGGCGTCGTGCCCCAGTCCTCGTGCAGCTTGAATCCTGCTGCGCCCGCACGTAGTTGCTCCCACATGGCTTCGGCGCTGACGGTGTTGCCCTTGCCGAGCAGCACGACGTTGAGTGGCCAGGTATCGAGCGCCTCGAGCATGCGGGCCAGATGCCAGGCGCCGGGAGTCACCGTCGTGGCCTTGCTGCCCTCGGCAGGTCCGGTGCCGCCCGCGACGATCGTGGTGATACCGCCGCCGAGGGCCTCCTCCATGATCTGCGGGCAGATCAGGTGGACGTGACAGTCGATGGCGCCTGCGGTGAGGATGCGTCCATTGCCCGCGATGATCTCGGTGGACGGCCCCACCACCAGGTCGGGATGCACCCCGGACATGATGTCGGGATTGCCCGCCTTGCCGATGGCGGCGATGCGGCCGTCGCGAATGCCGACGTCGGCCTTGATGATTCCCCAGTGATCGATGATCACCACGCCGGTGATGATGGTGTCGGGCGCGCCGTCGGCACGGGTGGCCCGTGACTGACCCATGGACTCGCGGAGCACCTTGCCGCCGCCGAAGACGGCCTCGTTGCCCGCCAAACCCGGGCCGCCGCTGCGGTCCTCGGTGATCTCGATGAAGAGGTCGGTGTCGGCGAGCCGGATCTTGTCGCCCGTGGTGGGGCCGAAGAGCGCGGCGTAACGGCTACGGGAAAGCTCACTCACTCGATATCCAACTTTCCTGGCGGATTCAGCGACAGGCCGTGCACCTCACGAGTGCCGGCCAGCGGGATGAGCGAAACCTGCTGGGCGATACCGGGTTCGAAGCGAACCGCGGTGCCCGCCGGGATGTCGAACCGGTGGCCGTGAGCAGCCACGCGGTCGAACTCCAGCGCGGCGTTGGCCTGCGGCAGGTGGACGTGGCTGCCGACCTGGACCGGCCGGTCCGCGGTGTTCACCACGTCGAGCACGAGCCTTTCGGCGCCCTCGTTGATGGTGATGTCGCCATCTCCGAACACGATCTCTCCTGGGATCACTGGCTCACCTCAAGGGATCGGATGGTGGACGGTGACGAGCTTGGTGCCGTCGGGGAAGGTCGCCTCCACCTGAACGTCGTGCAGCATTTCGGGCACGCCCTCCATCACCTCGTCGCGGCCGAGTACGTCACGACCGCTGTTCATCAGCTCGGCCACCGATCGGCCGTCGCGCGCGCCTTCGAGGATGTGGTCGGTGATCACCGCGACCGTCTCGGGATGGTTGAGCCGCAGCCCCCGCGCCTTTCGGCGTCGGGCGAGTTCGGCCGCGTAGGAGATGAGCAGGCGTTCCTGCTCGTGCGGTGACAAGCGCATAGATCGCGATCCTGCCACGGCGCGGGACTGTCAGCAGCGCACGCGCGAGGGGCCCCGGCGCGCGCAGTTGGGCTAGCCCTCGTTCGGCAGGTTCTGCAGCCGGACCTGACCGCGCGCGACGACGCGATCGTTCGTATCGGTGATGGTGATGACCCACAGCTGCTGGCGTCGGCCGCGATGGATCGGGGTGGAGACCGCCGTGACCATTCCCGCGGTGATGGCCCTGAGGAAGTCCGTGTTGTTGTTGACGCCGACGACCTTGTCTCCGCCGCCGTTCGCCTTGAGCCAGACCGCTGCGGAGATGCTGGCCACGCTCTCCACGATCGAGCAGTAGACGCCGCCGTGCACGATCCCGTGGGGCTGGAGCAGCTTGTCGGTGATGGTCAGTTGCGCCGTTGCCCCGTCGGGGGTCACCTCCACATAGGTGAGGCCGATCTCGTCGTCGAATCCGCCGCCCAAGCCCGTCGGCACCCAAGTCGTCATTCCGACGTGTCTACACGCATGGGAACGCCGATCAAAAAGCGGGCAGGCCCCGCACAC
>NZ_JBOGDD010001055.1:0-1571 GCF_050701675.1 Mycobacterium sp.
CAGTGTGGACGCACTGGCCCGGTCGGACCCTGGGCCTGGACCCGGGACTACTGCCGCATGCTGTTCGACAATTGGGTCTAGTCCTCGGAGCCCATCTTCTGCAAGCAATTGACCTTTGTCGCGATCCTTGATTCGATTGACGCGCGATCGGCCGCGACCAACGTCACCTTGCCCATGCAAACAAGCTCATGGTCGTCATGGGCACGCACGCAAAAAGTCGTGCTGCGATTTCCCAGTCGCTCCACCCAACCCGAGAGGCGAACCTTCGCGCCAGAAGGGATCGGCCCGCAATGTTCGATCCGGATGTCGCGTCCGACAACGACCTCTGCCGTGGGGTCAATGTGCCGCTGCATTTCCCGAATGCAGATCGATTCAACGACTGCAATGAGATACCCCGTGGCGAAACACTCGATCAGTGTTTCGGCGTAGGCCTTTCCGTGCGGCAGGCGAGTGAACAGCGAGCGTGCTGCTTGATCGGTGGGCACGACGTAGATCTCTTCGAAGCATATCTCGCTGACCTGTTGATGATTCATATGACGTCGATCGGTCGATGGCGGTGCTGAAAGGGCAGGAGCCATGATGTTCACGTGCACTCACGCAATGCCCCAAGGAACAGACACGGCAAAAGACGCGGCGTTTCGACATCTGCTGACGCGAGAGCGCGACGGACAAATGGCCTTCGGAACTCGTCAAGAACAGTTGCAGGCGTTCGAAGAGCGGCAACGCAGCGGTGCAACCCGGCCCGACGTCATCGCCGCCAGCGACTGCCTTCGCGCGAGGGGGCGTTGCGACGACCGTGCCGGCTAGCAAACTGAAGCCACCGCGTCGTCGATGCCATCGACCTTCGCGACAACACTCGAGTGCGTGAGGCTGATAGTCAATGGCGCCGAGAGGCCACAAGATGGGGGCTGTCACATTCCGACCGGAATGCGCACGTTCGGCACATCGCTTTCGATTCTGCGTAACGAGGCTCGACCCATTTCGCAAGGATGTCCTGCCGGCGTTTGACCAATGCCACCACGACCTCTTCCGACATCAATTCAACACGGTGGGCTGTGTGCGCGCCCGCCTTGCTCGGTGTCTTGACCACCACGTACCCGTAGGGCGCTACGGCCTGTCGCGTCTGACCCGCCAGTGCCATCCTCTGGGCCGACAACTGGATCACGTCCGACAGGAACGGCCGGCGGATCCACCGGCTCTTGAACTCCACCAGCACGACGACGCCGGAAGGCGTCCGGTACGCCCGGTCAAGCTTGGCGACCAGGTGTACTGGCCTGGACACACGAAACACCTTCTCTATGTAGAGCAGTTCCGCATCGAGCAGCGCCGCAGGCCTGGAAGCTCGCTCTGTCGAAGCCGCCTGAGCACCGGGTACTCCCCTTCGCGCCCGGAACACGATCAACAGGGCGACGAGAGCAGAGAAGCTGCAAACGATCCACGCCAGCGCAGTCATTCGTCATCTCCACGTCGTCTCAGCCACCAACGCGAGCCCACGGCGATAAACCCCAACGCCACTCGAATAGGCTTCTGCAGGACAGGCCATCGGCACAGCACCGTGCAGACTCCAGGTG
>NZ_JBOGDD010001056.1:0-9661 GCF_050701675.1 Mycobacterium sp.
CTCTGGACGACCCGAAGCGACTCTTCAACTCCAGCCTCGATGGCAACACCAGGCGTGCCATCGACATCGGCGAGGACGACGAGGTCGACGAGTCGGCGTTCACGGCGCTCATTCGCGCAGCGGTGGCCTTGAACACCCAATGACACTGCCCCGGCCTACGTGGCGTGATACATCGACGCGCCGGGGTCGTAGTGCTGCCGAACGGCGTCGAGCCGCGCCACGTTGTCACCGAAGTAGCGAACGGGCGGTGTCTTCGGCTCCAGGTAGTTGACGTAACCGCCAGACGAGTGGGCCCGCACCGCCCGGTGCGCGCCGGCCAGCCAGCCGTCGGCGGCCTCGACGGTGGCCGGCGATGGCGTCTCGACGTACCACTGCACACACGCTGCCTGACGTCGCCACGGAAAGGCCGTATCGCCAGAGTTGACGTCACGAACCGCTCCGTCCAGCGACTCGATCACCGTGGTGGCCGAGCCCACTGCCGTTGGCCACGCCGACGTCGCGGCGACGATCGACTCCGCCGCATCCGACGTCATCTCTGCCACGATGTCCGAGCCGGCCACGAACGCACGGGGCTTCACTGCATCGGGACCGCCGGTGAAGTAGTGGACGAAGTCCATGTGGCCCAACGTGCGGCTGGTGTTGTCGGTCGGCTGCACCCCGATCGCGGCGGCCAGCGCGCGTGCCGTACGCGGACCATCCCCGGCTGACGTTGCCAGCACGACACCGCAACGCCCCGAGGTAGGGCCGACCGTCAGGTTGACCATGCTCCAGATCGTGCGATCCGCGGAGGTCAGCCAGTCGTGCCAGCCGAAGATCGTGTGCGCCGCAGCGGATTCGGGGAATTCGAGGGTGACGACGTCGCGATCGGAGGTCTGATGAGTCCGGAAGGTGAACGAGGTGGCGATGCCGATGTTGGCGCCCCCGCCGCGCAACGCCCAGTACAGATCGGCGTGCTCGTCCGGCGAGGCGGTGACCAGCTCTCCGCCAGGCAGTACGACGGACGCCGAAACCATTGCGTCACAGGTTAACCCACACCGCCGCGCATCCGAGCCAAGGCCACCCCCCAAGGTCAGCCCCGCGACGCCGACGGTGGGGCAGCTACCGGCGGGAATGGACCGCCCATGCGACGCCAATGCCGTCTGGACCGAAATGACGTCGGTGGCCGCCGACACCTTCGCCAGGCCGGAACCCGCGTCGTAGGTGATTCCGCCGGGCAGCGACCGCACGTCGATGACCATCGTGCCGTTGGCCGCCGACGCGCCGACGTACGAGTGCCCGCCGCTGCGGGTGGTGATCTTGACGTCGTTCTCCGCGGCGAAGGCGACGGCCTTGCGAACGTCGGCGTTCGACTTGACCGTGACGACGGCAGCGGGCGTCGCATCGACGAAGCGGGTGTTGAACAGTCCCTTCGCCGCAGGGTATCCGGCGTCGGAAGGAAGCGTGACGCTGCCGTCGATCGCATCGGCGAGGGCAGCCCAGCCGGGCGGGCTCGAAGTCGGTTGCGACACTGTCGGTTCTGCCTGGCCGGGCGCCGCAGGGCGGCCGCACGCTCCGAGGACGCCGACGGCCGCGGCGCCGAGCGCACCACGGACGAAGGCCTGCCGGGAGATCTCACGCGTCATCATGTCCGTGCTGATTCGACCACACGCATAGGCTGAGCGCGTGGACTTCGAACTGCGTCGCAACGACCTTCACGACAGCCGCTTCATCGCGGGCGACCCGCCGTCGCCGGGTGACGGCGAGGCACTGCTTCGGATCGAATCGTTCGGGCTGACGTCGAACAACATCACCTACGCCGTGCTCGGCGAGGCGATGAACTACTGGGGTTTCTTCCCGGCCTCGGACCCCGAGTGGGGCATGCTCAACGTCTGGGGCTACGCCCACGTCGAGGAGTCCCGGCACCCCGATCTGGCAGAGGGCACGCGCGTCTACGGATACCTCCCCTGCGCAAGCCATCTGGTGGTCGTCCCCGACCGCATCAACGAGAAGGGCTTCATCGACGCCGCGGCGCACCGGGCCACACTGCCGTCGGCCTATCAGGGCTACCGCGACGTCGGGACCGACCCGGTCTACTCAGCCGAGTTCGAGGCCGAGCACATCCTGTTCTTTCCCTTGTTCTTCACCTCGTATCTCATCGACGACTTCCTCGCCGACGAGGACTTCTTCGACGCGGGGACGATCGTCATCTCGAGCGCCTCGTCGAAGACGGCGATCATCGCCGCCTACCTGCTCGGCAAGCGCGACGGCATCGAGGTCGTCGGGCTGACCTCGGCGGGCAACCGCGAGTTCGTCGAAGGGTTGAACGTCTACGACTCGGTCCATCTCTACGACTCCGTCTCCCAGCTTCCCGGCGAACGCGCCGTCTACGTCGACGTCTCGGGCGACCCGGCCGTCCGCACCGACGTACACGCCCGCTACGGTGACCGCCTCGCCCACAGTGCCGCCGTCGGCATCACCCACTGGACCCAGATGGCGCAGAGCACGACCGAACTCGACGGTCCGAGTCCCGTCTTCTTCTTTGCCCCTGACCGCATCAAGAAGCGCGGCGCCGACTGGGGCACCGCCAAGCTGGACCAGAACGTGGCCGATGCGTGGGGACCGTTCGCGGAGTGGGCCTCGAAATGGCTCCGCGTCGTACGCATCTCGAGTGACGATCAGATCCAGCGGGCGTACCTCGAGCTGCTCGACGGGAAGCTCGACCCGGCGGCTGGCACCGTCGTCAGCCCCTAGGAATCGGGCGTTCCCGCAGCTTGCCAGTACTCTACGTCCGTGAACGCGATCGATCCGGAGAAGCTCAGCACGTGCCTACGGGTGCTGTCCGAGATCGAGTCGCTGCCGCCCGAGCACCCCGATGCCGTGGCGGTACGCCGGGCCACCGCGGGTCTCTGGAAGTCGGTCAAGATGGCCCGCCGCCACGCCAAGCGGGATGCCGTCGCGACCGCTGACCGCGCGGTCATCGCCGCCACCGCGACCGGCGCTCCGGGCCGCATCGACGACGAGACGCAGGGGCTGCCGCTGGTCTCCACGGCGGCCGGCGCCATCGCGGGAACCCTGCTCCGCTCGCGGGCCTGCTACACGTGCAAGAACCACTACACGCAGGTCGACGCGTTCTACCACCAGCTATGTCCCAGGTGCGCGACGTTCAATCAGGCCAAGCGCGATGCGCGCACTGACCTCACCGGCCGCAGCGCCCTCCTGACCGGCGGCCGCGCCAAGATCGGCATGTACATCGCCCTGCGGCTGCTCCGCGACGGTGCGCACACGACCATCACGACCCGTTTTCCGAACGACGCCGTGCGCCGCTTCGCCGCAATGCCGGACAGCGCCGACTGGCTGCACCGGCTGCGCGTCGTCGGCATCGATCTGCGCGACCCGGCACAGGTCGTCGCACTCGCCGACAGCGTGGCCGAGCACGGCCCGCTGGACATCCTGATCAACAACGCGGCCCAGACGGTGCGTCGCTCCCCCGGTTCGTACGCCGCCCTCGTCGAGTCGGAGCGCACGCCACCGCCGGAGCTCGTCGACGTGATCACGTTCGACCACGTGAGCGACGCCCACCCGGCCGCACTCGCCGGGAGCCTGGCCGAACACCAGACCCCGCACGCGCCGTCATTTCCCGGGTCACTTCGCTCCAGCCCTCCGGTGACCGCGCTGGCCCTCACTGCCCGCAGCGCATCCCCCGACCGGATCGCCGCAGGCACCGCCATCGACGCCGGGGGTTTGCTGCCCGACACGGCCTCGGTGAACAGCTGGACCCAGCGCGTGCACGAGGTCGATGCGATGGAGCTGCTCGAGGTACAACTCTGCAACCAGACGGCGCCCTTCATCCTCGTCAGCCGGTTGCGCCCGGCGATGGCCGCGTCGTCGGCGCGCCGCAAGTACGTCGTGAACGTCTCCGCCATGGAGGGTCAGTTCAGCCGGGCGTACAAGGGCGCAGGCCATCCTCACACCAACATGGCCAAGGCCGCGCTGAACATGCTGACCCGGACCAGCGCGGGCGAGATGCTGGAGCAGGACGGCATCCTCATGACCGCCGTCGACACCGGCTGGATCACCGACGAGCGCCCGCACCCCACCAAGATGCGGCTCGCCGAGGAGGGTTTCCACGCCCCGCTCGACCTCGCCGACGGCGCCGCCCGCGTGTATGACCCGATCGTGCGCGGGGAGGCCGGCGAGGACGTCTACGGCTGCTTCTTGAAGGACTACGCGCCGAGCAACTGGTAGTTCCACATGACCGTAGGCGACGGCTCGCCCGTCCCCACCCGTCGGCGCCACGTCATCCGACTGGCCCTGTTCGCGGCGTTCCTGCTCGGGCTGTTCTACCTCGTCGCGGTCACCGGGATCATCGACGTCGACGACGTCCGACGCGTCGTCGCGGCCACGGGGCCTGCCGCGCCACTGACCTACGTCGTGGTGTCAGCGGCCCTCGGCGCGATCTTCGTGCCCGGCCCGATCCTGGCGGCGGGCAGCGGGGTGCTGTTCGGCCCCCTGCTCGGCACGTTCGTGACGCTGTTCTCCGCAGTCGGCACCGCGAGCATCACCAGCCTCATCGGCAGGCGCGCAGGCCGGGACAGCGCACGCGGCCTGCTGGGAACCGAGCGTGCCGATCGCCTAGACCGCCAGGTCCAGCGGCGCGGGCTGTGGGCGGTCGTCGGCCAGCGGTTCGTCCCAGGCATCTCGGATGCGCTCGCGTCCTACGCATTCGGCGCGTTCGGAGTTCCGTTGTGGCAGATGGCAGTCGGAGCGTTCATCGGATCGGCGCCGCGGGCCTTCGTCTACACGGCGCTGGGCGCGTCGATCGGTGACCTGTCGGCGCCTCTTGCCTACTCGGCGATCGCGGTGTGGTGCGTGACCGCCGTCATCGGGGCGTTCGCCGCGCATCGTGGATACCGGGCGTGGTGGGGACGACCGGGTGACGAAGAGCGCTGAACGCGCGCAGCTGCGGAATTCGCGGCACGGGCGACCATACCCGGTATCAATCGACGAGTCGGACCAGTTCACCGTGCCCAAATCGTTGCTGAAAGGGGTATCGGCAACTGAATCCGTCGCCCCGACCTCGCGCGGAGCAGGACAAATACGATTTCGGGCAAGCAAGGCATCGTATTCACGCCGCTAAAAGAGTTTTTCGAGTGCTGCGATTTTCCTCCGGGATGCACGGATCGCGTTGTACCTTCCACTTACGTCGAGTTCACGGCGCACCGATCACGTGTGCGTGCGGGCTTGGCAACGGATCAGTTGCGCACTTCGATCCGAGGAGATGACCATGGCGCCATTGGGTACGAGCCGCCTCTACCGTCCAGATCCCGCACGCGTCGGACTCGAGGAACGTTGGGGTCCCGCCACGGCGAGCGCGACGATCGCGACGAATCCGGTGGTGGTCTCGATTCGCGGCGAAATCGACGCGAGCAACGGCGTGGCCCTGGCCGGGTACGTCGAACGACATGCCGGCATCGCCGCAACGTTGATCCTCGACCTGAGCGCGGTGGGATTCTTCGGCACCGCGGGCCTCACCGCCCTGCGACGCATCGACCTGTGCTGCGACCGCATCGGGTGGGTACTCGTTCCCAGCCCCGCGGTACGACGTGCCCTTCGGGCCTGCGACGCAGAAGACCTCCCGCAGACGCAGAGCGTGGCGATGGCGGTTCGGGCCCTCAGTAGACATCACGTCATGGCAGGCTCGGCGGCACGCGACCAGTACGCGTCTGACGTCGTCTCTGCGGGATCGTCCTAGCGCCTCAACCCTGGACCGGCGGATCGGCGAGCCCGACGAGCCGGCCATTCGATCGGCTACTCCCTGTCTGCGCGCGACCGTATGATCGCCGCGACTACCAAGGAGGGTTCATGCCGGAATCTGCCGATCTGATCGCCATCGTCCGCACTGGCGAACGCGCCTCGGCGGTATGGCATGTCGACGTCGCACCCTCGACTCCCTTGATGCGCCTGTGTGGGGCCTGGGTCACCGACGACGGCGACGTGTTGCGCAACGTCGTCGCCGCCCGGACCGTCCTGCCCTTCGACGGAGGTTTGCAGCATGCGGCGACGGACTTCACGAGCGCTGCGGCCGGAGTCGTCGACCTCAATGTCACGTTGAGTCTGATCAGCGAGGTCATCGCGACACTCGATGACAAGCACCGTGCTTCCAAGACCGTTGGCGGTAATGCACGCGCCCCGATCAGGTGGCCGGCGTTGCCCGAACCCCTCGACTGGACGGCGTTGCCCGTTGCGCCGCGCGGCGTGAACCCCGAACCGTTCGTGGCCGAAATGGTCGCCGTCGCCCGTTGGGTGGCCGACCTGGCGGAAGCGTGGTCCAGCGTCGAGACGGCCCGGACGTCCAGGGAGCACCTCGCCGACGGCGACGTGGCACCTCGACTGCTACCCGTCGCGGTGCCATCAGCGCGCTAGCCGTACCTACCTCCCGTCGGCCCAGGCGAAGAATTCGTCAGCGCAGTACACGGGTTTTCCGAACTCGTGGGCCTTTCCCGTCTTGCCGGACTGACTGCCCTCCTCCGCGGTCACCAGGACGTCGCACCTCGTCTTCGTCACGGACTTGACCGGTGTCAGTCCCGCAGCCGTGGCGATGTCCTCGATCTCGTCCCGCGACAGGACCCGCCCTGCGGCGTCCTTCGCCGTGCCGGTGAAGCAGATGCGTGCGCCCGGTACCAGAACCGAGGTGATGTCGACACCGTTGAGCGCCAATTCGATTGAGGTGTCGACGATCTCGACGCCCAACAGCGTCTCGGCTTCGCGGAGACGTGCCATCGACTCCTCGGTCAGTCTGACGCGCGACGCCGCGGTCCGTAGCTGGCCGGCCACCGAATGCCGCGCCGCAGCGATCCACGAAGTATCCGTGACGGATTCGCGAGCCAAGACGTCCACTGCGGTGGCCTCTCCGAGCAACACCGGCCCAACGCTGCGACTGACGTCGAGCAGGGCGGACAGCGCGGGGAGGTGGACCGATGCGGGTGTCGGGATGTCGCGACTGCGACTCACCAGAAGCCCACCCAACGTTTCGGATGGTTCGGGTTCGACGAACGCCGTCGAAGCCGGATCAGCGAAGCCCGAACTGGTGACGGCATCGAGGACGGCGAGAGCTCGTCCGAGGGCGGTACCAGCGGACAGCGCGCGCCGACACTCCGGTTCGAGCGCCGCGAGGGGCATGTCCATCCCCAACGGCATCGACGTGACGTGGCCAAGACGCTTCAGTTCGAAGTCGATCAGGCCCAGCGTGTCGTCGATCCCAACGCCAACGGGCGTGCAGCCCGCCAGCATGGGCGCGATGACGTCCCACGCTTCGACGAGTGTCGGAGCCAAGAGGACGTCGCACGCCGTGATGCCGTAGGCCTGTCGCGCGTCGGCGAGGTCGCGTTGGGGATTGACGACGGTGCTCACCGCCGTGCCATCGTCGAATGCGATGGCGAGCTCGACGGGCCTCGGCCGTGACATCCGCCCCTCGTCTCCCACGGTCAAGATGGCAAACGCGCACAGGCGGCGGCCCTGATCCGACGAGACGGACGCGTTCAGGAAACGCGCGATGCGCCGATCCGTCTTGAGATCCTTGGGCAGCACGGGTCGCTTGAGCACCAGTCCGCTCATCGACGTGCACCGGCTCAGTGCGACGTAGAGCTGGCCGAATGAGAAGGTGCCGCCGGTGAGGTCGACGACTAGGCGCTCCAGGGTCTGGCCCTGGCTCTTGTGGATCGTGATCGCCCACGCCAATTTGAAGGGCAGTTGGGTGAACGAACCCACGACCTGGTGGCGCAACGACCCGCCCTGTATCACCGGCCGCGTCGCCTCCCACGTATACGGGCTGACCTCTTCGATCTCCCCGTTGGTGAACTCCACCGTGACGACGGTCCGGTCTGCGTCGCCGATGCCGGTGATGCGCCCGATCGTGCCGTTGACCCAACGATCGGATTGATCGTTGTTGAGCATCATCACCTGGGCGCCGACCTTGAAACGCAGTTCCTCGTCGGCGGGAGGTTCGAACAGCGTCAGGTCACCGGACTGCCGTGCGCGGTGGATCATTTCGTCGCCGGGCAGCCGTTCCAGATGCTGCCGGTTGCGGGCTGACACGATTCTGTTCGTCGGCGCCAGCGTGAGCCAGAATTCGTCCGCGGGCGGTACGAAGTCGGGATCGGTTCTGGCATTGAGCTGTTGGTGTGCATGCCCGACCAAGACGCCTTCGCGGACGTCGTTCAGGATCGACGTCATCCGGTCATCGCCGAGCTGACGGAATACCGTCGTCAACGCGATGGTCGGAAAGTCCTCACGCCGGAAGGTGTCCGCCGAGAAGAAGTACGGGGTCTTGTATCGAGTCGTGAAGTAGTTCGCCTCGGCCTCGGTCACCACTGGCGGCAACTGATGGAGATCGCCCACCAGCACGACCTGCACACCGCCGAAGGGTTCTCCGGGCTTGGGACCGAACCGTTCGAGCGCTGCGGCGAGCATGTCGAACAGATCGGCTCGGACCATCGATGCTTCGTCGATGATCAGGGTGTCGACGACGGCGAGTGTCTTCACGAACCGCATGGGACGGTAGTCACCGACGCGAACGTCGTCCAGCGTCGTCGTCGCGCGGAAGCTGAACAGGCGGTGGATGGTGTATCCGTCGACGTTGAGCGCTGCGATCCCGGTGGGCGCGACGACGACGACGTTGCGGTCCGTCGATGACATGAAACGGCGGATCAACGTGGACTTGCCGGTGCCCGCCTTGCCCGTCAAGAAGACGTGCCGACCGCCGGCCAGCAGTGCGAGCGCCTCCGCGAACTCTTCGGTCAGGACGAAGTCGCCGTCACGCACGGAAGCACCTGAAAACCCGCATGGAGTTGGCCTGCAAGCGCTATGGATCCAACGGCGGCGGCAAGGGATCACCGGTGGGAGGCAGGGTTTCTGGCGGCGGCGGGCCCGTGACGTCGTCGACAGGCAGGGGCGCGGGCAACACATCCGGTGGCGGCGCGACCTCCGGGCCGGAGCAGGACAGAACGGGTTGTGGCGTCATCGACAGGTAGAACGGGTCGCATCCGCTGCCGGGGTCCGCACCGGCTTGGACGGCGAGGCCCACCGCGCACCCGCCAATGATGGCGCCGGCGACGGCGAACCTGGCCAGCCTGACCGCCGAGGAAGTCAGGCCCGTGCGCTGCGATGCGATCATCTCGCGAAGCGTAGTGCGACGAGAACCGCAACGCACTCAGACGGGTGCATCCGTGGGCTGCGAGGGTGCCGCCGACGTCAGCGCGGCTCGCCGAGAGCAGACTCGAGCGACATACACAAGGTCCTGGCGCAGGAATCGCCCTCCACTTTTCCCGCCCTCGAAGCGGATTCAGGCCGGCTCGCCACACCGAAGACTTGACGCATCACGTGCCAGACAACCCTTCGGAGGAACAGTGCCATCCGCGTCTCGTCGACGATTTCTCCTGAGCCTTGCCGCGAGCCCGATTGCGTTGTCACTGTCCTGCTCGGATGCGAGCCGCCCGCCAGCGGCGCGACCGCGTGGTCGCCGCCTCCGTCCTCTGCCGATCCCCCCACTCGCCGCCTCGACCGTCGATGGCAACGGAACCCGGACGTTCGCACTGCGAGCCACCACCGGAACGACGGAAATCGTCGCCGGAACGAGCACGTCCACTTGGGGTTACAACGGTTCGATACTCGGGCCCACCCTGCG
>NZ_JBOGDD010001057.1:0-3557 GCF_050701675.1 Mycobacterium sp.
CGATCAGGTCGTGGACGGCGCTACCGTCAGTCACGACACGGTCGATTTGATCAGCACCTACTTCGACACCTTCGACCGCGACCTCCACACATGCGGAATCCTGGTACGCCGAAGGGACGGCGACGACACCGGCTGGCAGGTGAAGTTGCCCGCTAAGGACGGTCGCATCGAACTGCACTGGCCACTGTCGGACCGACCGCCCACCGAACTGACAGATCTACTGAAGGGCATCACCTCGGGCCGAGCATTGTCCGAGCTCGCGACCATCCGCACGAAACGCGAGCGCTACCGAATCAACACATCTGCGCGACAGGCCATCCTGGCCGAACTCGTCGACGATCACGTACGCGCTTCGGTGGGCGATCGCCTTCTGGCCTGGCGTGAGATAGAGGTGGAATTCGGCTCCGCCGACAAGGCGCCGAAGCGATTGACCAAGAAGTTGGCCGCAGCTGGTGCGTGCCCAGCACGCTACGCTTCCAAGCTCGAACACGCAGTGGCGTCCCACGAACTACCACCCGCCCTCCAGAGCCGCTCCGCGTTGGCCGAATATCTGACCACCCAGATCGATCGGATCATCGCCGGCGACGTCGGATTGCGGCGTCGCCAGGACCCCATCCACGACACCCGTGTGGGGATCCGCCGGTTGCGTAGCACTCTGCGGGTATTCGATGCTGCACTCGACCAAGCCCGCATCGGAGACATGGATGATGAATTGAAATGGTTCGCTGACCTACTCGGTGAGGTGCGTGACTGTCAGGTGCAACAGCGCCGGTTCATCGTTGCCCTCCACGACATCCCAGAGGAGATGGTCCTCGGGCCCGTCCGAGCCAGGGTCCGCAGCGATCTGCAGTCGATCGAACTTCCGGCACGCACCCGCGTCGAGGAAGCCATGTCGGGTGACCGCTACCTTGCGCTGATGGCGATGCTTCGGCGTTGGCGCATCGATCCCCCGCTCAAATCACGGGTCAAGGACGGCACTCTGGGTAAACTTGCTGGCAAGGCCGCACACAAAGCAGACAAGCGCCTCGCCTCGGGGATTTCGACCGGCGACGACCATCAACTGCACCGTGCCCGCAAAGCCGCGAAGCGCGCGCGATACGCCGCAGAACTCGTCGAGCCCCTTGCGACGGCGACGAAGATCAAGCGAACGCGGAAGCATTACCAGCGAATTCAGTCGATCCTCGGCGACCACCAAGACACAGTCGTGGCTCGCGCGGCATTGCGCCGGATGGCGGCGGCCACGAGCGGCACGGCTGAGGAGAACGGCTTCACCTTCGGCCTGTTGTACGCAGGCGAATGCGAATTCGCCCGCCGCACTCGCCGCGAGGCCCGCGCATTGCTGTGACACGCAGTGGTGGGCAGCTCGGCGTGTTTCCTTGGCGAGTTCCCAGCCATCACAGAATCCGTCCTTACGTCCTACCGATTTCTTGGCAGCGCCGTCGCGATATTGGAGATCCCGGCCGCAGCGGCGCGTTCGAGTTGGCTCAGATGTCACAGACGAAATGGCGTGCTCCGCCACGAATCCGGGGTGCATGACGGTGTAAACGTCCGTTAAATCCCTGCGGTACAAGGACATACCACTCCCGACCGCTAGCACGTGCTCGGCTCGGTCGATGATTGCGCCTCGTCCCTAGCGGTGACCCGGCGGGGTGATGACATTGCTGGACCGATCTCGTGAACCTTTCACCTACCAAGCTGTTGAGGTGGATGGCCAGGCCGGCCCGGGGCCATTCGGCTCAGTAGGCCCCGGCTTGATGCGGCGATCGGCGTGGCGCCGAACCGCAGCCCAAACTGGTTGAGCGTCAGCGGTAGCGGGTGGTCTGGCTTCAGACTCGGCGACGACACCACGTCGAGATCGAGGCGCGACTAGAGCTGCGCGAGCGCAGTGTGAAGCGACGGGTCAACGCGTCCACGTGATGGGCGTGTGTACCCCGTCGTCGTAAACCACCGCTGTCGGCGCGCCACCGGTGACGTCGAAGTAGATTCTGCCGGTGGTGTCTCTCCCCTGGTCCAGCGGTGAAGCACTGAGATCGGGGGAGAACGTCTGCTCGAGTACGCGATAGTTCTGACCGTCGGCGTTGCGCGCGTTCAAGAATTGCATGGCTGGAACGGCGGAGCCGCGTACCGCCATCACCGTGGTGGTGGCCTGCCAGAGATCACCTGCCAGCGGCAGATTGCCCGTCAACGGCACGGTGAGCACGTCGCTGTCGCTGGGCTGCAGATCGTGCACGGTGTACGCGATTGTCGGACTTTCGTTGCCCACCTGCTGAGGACTGCCGAAAGCAGCGGCCGCCAGCGGGGCGCTGCCTGCGCTGCCCATTCCGACGATGGCCGTCACACCGACCGTCCCCACTATCGCTGCGGCGCTCGATATCGCATTCATGGCTCAACTCCTCACGTGGCAACACCAGCTCGCTGGCCCGCTACGCGCTGCTTTGCCGCCTTTGCGGCGGTTAAACATCATTGGCCACCCGTTTTAAGATCGCCCGCGCAGCGGGCATCATCGCGGACCGCCGTCGGGCGGTGAAACCTGTCGATTTCAGGCGCGAAAGGCACTGCAGCAGTCACCGTTTCGACTCTGTTAGTTCTCCTGGCGGCCTTCTCGACGAGAACATATTGGTCATTGTCGCGTTCGACGTTCCGGCGTACGCTTGAACGAGGTTGAGCTGACAGCCGTTGAGATGCGTCGCGGACGCGCCAGGGTTGGTGAAGCCCTTGCGCGTAGGTTTAAGCCGTTAGACCAGTTGGCGCGACTCCCCCATTGTGTTGCCCGAACTATCGATGGAGTTCGATGTGCGCGCTATGACCGCTATGCAAGTTCGTCCTCCCACGGCCTCCCATGCGGGTCCTGGAGGACACTCCGAGCTGCTACGACTGTCCCTCAGCCGAGTCGGGTTGGCCAGCGTCATCACCGTTCTTGGCGAGATCGACGCGAGCAATGCTCACGACGTTTCCGAGAATGTGACAAATCACCTGGAGGGCTGCTGTCAACTGCTCCTCGATCTCGGTGGGATGAATTTCTTTGGTATTGACGGTATTTCGGCCCTTCACCGAATCAACGCCGAATGCGCTCGGCGGGGTATCCCCTGGTTGTTGGTAGCGACGGGCCAGGTGACGCGAGTACTTCGCATCTGCGACCCCGAAGGTGCGCTGCCCACCGCGGACAGCGCACCTGCCGGATTGGCCGCATTGGAAAAGTGCAGGCATCTGCAACTGTTGTAGCGTCCGGCCGACTGGTGTGGGCCTGCCCTGTTCCGCTCGGGGCAGTGCAGCGGGTATTGCTGCCACCCCTCGGTTCTCGGTGGGCTGAGGACGAGCCGCATCCGTCGTCCTGACTGAGCCGCACGCGAGTTTGCCATCCGCTTGAGGGGTATTGCTCCCGTCATGACATCGCTGTGGCTAACCAATCGTGTTGAAGCCGCGACTCCGCCGGGCATTGTGGCAGGAGCCGAGCTCCAAGCCGATGTAGTGGTGATCGGCGCCGGAATTACCGGTCTGACCACTGCCGTTCTGCTGGCCCGGGCGGGCAAGCGTGTCGTGGTCCTTGAGGCACGGTA
>NZ_JBOGDD010001058.1:0-1728 GCF_050701675.1 Mycobacterium sp.
GGTCAACGTCTTGGTGGTGTCGTCGGCGGTCGCGATGACCTCGTCGCCCACGGTGAAGCGCGAAGTGACGTCGTCCTGGCCGAAGAGGCCGTCGCCGAGGTCGACTCCGTAGGTGTCCACTGCGACGACGACGGCGGTGCCTGACTTCCAGTAATCCTTGGGCCGCCAACGGACTTCACGGTCACTGAGCCAGTAGAACGCGCCGTCGACGGCGGGTTGGCTCGTGATGGTGATGGCCTTCTCCGCTGCCGACCGGTCGAGAATGTTCTCGTCGAACCGGATCGCCACCGGCTGGCCGACTCCCACCACTTCGCCGTCATTGGGCAGCACGTAGGGCATGGTCAAGTCTTCGGGCGAGCTGGTCTGAAACGTCACCGTGTCCTGTGTGACGCCGCCCAATCCGCGTGCTTCGGCCCGCAACGTGTAGCGCTTGTTGTAGCCCAGCGGCTCCGCCGTCGCCCACGTCAGCCCGTCGCCGCTGAGGTTGCCGGCGACTGCTTTGCCGTTGTCGTTGATGAGGCTGACCGCGCCCAACACTCCCGCGCTGGCACGGACGGTGACCGGAGAGTCCACCTCCACGCCGACGGCACCGTCGGTCGTCGACGTTTCGAGCCTGGGCTCCAAGAGGTTCGAGTACGGGTCACCCTTGTCGGAGATGACCTGTGCCGGCGCTGGCGGCGCCGGCGACGGAGCGCCACCGGCACACGCCGTGAGCGCCAAGGCGAGGACGATCATCGCAGCGAGTGCCCTGAGGTATCGGCCAAAATCTCTATGGGGCAGGTGAATCGCGAGACGTTCTGCGCTATCGGACGCAACTGCCGAGTGTTCAGGTTTCGGCGACGACCGCAGATCATGGACCGACGTTCGGACGTTCCTGTCGGCTGATGGCATGGTGGTCCTCCGCGTTCTGGCTGAATTGCGTCGTGGAGCCCCCTGCTGGCTTCAGGAACTCACGTGGGTCCATCCTACGGCCTTGCTACGTAGATCGTCATTCGGCCATTTTCGTGTTCACCCAGGGGGTGGATATCTCCCGGGCATGGTTGCTCGGAGCTGTCGTGAGCGCGCTGCTGCTCATTCACCGTCCCGCACATATGTCAGCGATGGACTCGGGTGGTCGTCGAGCACGGCGGTGCATAGTGCTTGGGCAAGACTGCGTGGGGTGGGAAGTCCGGCTGGGGATGGATGGTTGCGGCATGTTAGGCCCACTTCCCCATCGGGATGAGCCCACGGGTCGACGCCGTTGATGACGATGCTGGGCGATCCGGTGAACCCACGGCGGACCGCTTCGGCCGTGGTCTCAATCACGGTGGTGAGTACTGGCGTGCGTGTTAGGCCCAGTTCGTGAAGGGCCACGGTAATCAACGTTTCGGCGAGCGTGGTGTAAGGACAATCGGGGATCACGAGCAGTTCGATCCGAGGACCGCCATATTGTGGCGATTCTTCGTGGTGCGTCGAAGTGTCTTCACCGGTGGGCGAACGGTATCGAGTGGATGAGCCTT
The DNA here is from genome assembly GCF_050701675.1 of Mycobacterium sp. Classification (GTDB taxonomy): domain Bacteria; phylum Actinomycetota; class Actinomycetes; order Mycobacteriales; family Mycobacteriaceae; genus Mycobacterium. The sequence continues at coordinate 1,500 of NZ_JBOGDD010001058.1, forward strand.
CGGTCGCGCGCCCAGCGCGACCGCTTGTGGATTCTCCGATGAGAGTCAACCCTTCTTTCTCGCTGGCCCCAGGGAGGGGCATGTCGACCCAATTGAATCATCATCTACTATCTCGGTACGAAGATAGTAGATACCAGGCGGTCGACGCCCTGGAGGACAAGGAGTTGGTGTGCGCAAGTTTTATCTGATGGCGGTAGCGATGGCGATGGCGGCCATGGTGGGTGTGAGC
>NZ_JBOGDD010001059.1:0-1687 GCF_050701675.1 Mycobacterium sp.
CGTCATAGTTGTGCACGTAGGCGGCGTCGCCGAATGGCTCGTCAAGCGGTGCGGGCCTTGGTAATTCACGGTTGACGATGAACGGGACTTGAAGCTCTCCCAAGGCGCCGTGCGAACGCAGGGGTGCATCCAGACCGCTCAGGTCGTGCCATTCGGCGTATCGACCCAGTGCGGTCCCGGCCTCGGCCAGCACGATGACGTCGCCGATCCGATCGGCGGGGAGCGCGTATCGCCGGGCAGCATCGTCGCGAGTGTGTACGGCCTCCACTCCGTCGAGCTTCCGCAGCGCCTCGATCAGCGGATCGGGATCGGCGTCAGTTGGCAGGTAGACGCTGGCGAACGACCCGAGCGCCCCGTGGTGGACGGTGTAGGGATCTGTGATCGGCAGGATCACACGTACACCGTCGCGACCTTCCCCATCGTCGGAAAGGTCTGGTAGACCGAGGATTCGGCGCACTTCGTCTTCGACGTACACCACACGCGGGTCGCCGGAGTCGTCGCTCTTGGCGCTCATGCCATGATCGGCGGTGATCACGACGATGGTCCCGAGATCGTCGAGCCTCGCCGCGTAGGAGTCGATCATCGCGTAGAAGTCGTTCGCCGTCTCCGTGCCCGGCGCATGCTTGTGCTGAACGAAGTCGCTCAGCGACAGGAACATCAGGTCCGCTCCGCGGGACTCCAGGACCGTGACACCGGCGGCGAGCACGAACTCGCTCAACTCGGACGAGTAGACACGCGGCACGGGCCTGCCGACCAGGGCGGGTACGTTCGCGATGCCGTTGGCGGCGACCGTCGCCTCGTCGGCCTTCTCCGCCGAGAAGCAAATGCCGGTCCGCGACGGTGCGGTGAACCCGCGGCCGTCGAGGCTCGGTCCTTCTTCGACCACTCCCGCGCCGAGGAGCCGGCGCAGCTTGTCCTTTGCGGTGATCACCACGACGTCCATGCCGGCCTCGTTGGCTGCGGCGAAGATGGTCGGCGCGCGCAGGAAGCGCTTGTCGTTCATCAGTGTCTCTTCACCCGATTCGGGATCGAGGATGTAGTTGCCGCTGATGCCGTGGAGAGCCGGTGGTCGGCCGGTTGCGATGGAGACGTTGTTCGGGTTGGTCAGGGCGGGCATCGCACAGTGCGCAGGCCACGAACTCGATGGTCCCGCCAGCGTGCGGCTCAGCCACGGCATGCGTCCGGCCTTCATCGCCTCGACGTGGTAATCGGGCTCGCTGCCATCGATGCAGATGACGACGACCGGCGCGTCGGGGGCGACGTACGTGCGACCGTTGACGGTGAAAGAGGTCGATCCCACTGAGGGCTCCTAGTGGCGGTGTGGACGAAAGCACTTTCCACCCTGCCCGTGACGAGCGTCACGCAGAACCCGCTTTCTTGCTATCGGCGCCATAGTCGAAATCGCATAGTCCCCGCCCGGCCTTCTGGTCGGTGCGGCAGGTGTCGAGAGTCAGGAGGCGGACGTCCCTGATGCAGAACTGCGCGCACCGCAACCATCACAGCAACGAACTGCCCGAGTCCAAGACATTCACTGACAAATTCGGCGTAACCAGAAATGCAAGGCGGCCAGCTACCTACAGGCGCATGAACGGCGTAGCCGTAATGCCGACGTTATTTACGCAGTTCAGCGATCGTCGCGTTGGCGGTGTCGGCGTCACGAAGCCGTGCTGCCTGATCCGGGTTGCCG
>NZ_JBOGDD010001060.1:0-12263 GCF_050701675.1 Mycobacterium sp.
CGACTCGACCAGCCAATCAAATAATTACACCAAGCCGATGCCGTCGTCGTACGGGTTCATCACGTGGTAGGTCTGGAACGCCGTGGTGTCCGTCTCGATGAGATGCGCGCCCAGCGTCGAGATGGCCTCGGCGATGAACTCGACGGGCAGTCCGTCGTAGTGCGCCCGCTGCCGCTGGCCGTCGGCGCCCAGCTCGTAGAACGACTGCGGCGCAACGCCCGTCGCGACCAGGCTGAGCATCATGCGGGTGAACATGTCGGGCAGGTTGAGCTGTCCGGCGTAGCTGGTGTCCGCCAGGATCATGTCGCAGCGGAACACCGAGACGGGCAGACCGAACTGGTCGTTCGCCTCGCGCAGGAGCACCTCACCGCCCCACTTGCTGTTGCCGTAGCCGTTGGCATAGCTGTCGTCGACCTTGCGGGTGGCGCTGACCACGCGGACGTCGGCGTCCTCGGTGTTGTCGCTCGGATTCATCCCCGCACCGACGGCCATCGTGGACACGTAGACGAACGGCTTGATCTTCGTCGTCAGCGCGATGCGGATCAGCTCCGCGGTGCCGAGCACGTTCGGCCCGAACAGCTGGCTGTAGGGCAGCACGTGATTGACCAGCGCCGCGGGGTCGACGATCAGGTCGACGGTGTCGGCAAGGCGCTGCCAGGTGGCGTCGTCGAGGCCCAGGTTCGCCTCGCCCTTGTCGCCTGCGAACACCTCGAGGTGCTCGGCGGCAAGGGTTTGGTAGTGCTCCAACAGCTTTGGGTCACCGCTGTCGAACGTCGCGTCCAGACGGGCGCGCGCGGCTGCGTCATCCTTGGCCCGGACCAGGCAGATGACCTTACCGTCGACCAGGTCCATCCTCTCGAGCCATTCCAGGGCCAGGTAGCGGCCGAGGAATCCCGTTGCGCCGGTGAGTAATACGGTGCGAATCTCGGAATCCGGTCCCGGCAGTGACGAAGCCGTTGACAGAACGTCAGGGCCGATGAACTTGTCCAAGGCCAGTTGACTGGCGTGCACTTCGGTCGCGTCACGACCGTGCACGGCGTCGTAGGTGGGTCGCTTGGCCCCGCCTGCGCGCTGCGTCTCGACGTAGGCGGCGATGGCAGCCAGGTCGCTGGCCGGGCTGACGATCACGCCGACGGGCACGTCCACGTCGAAGATCTCGTGCAGCAGGTTGGCGAAGGTCAACGCCGACAACGAGTCTCCACCAAGATCGGTGAACTGCGCATCGGGCTGCACATCGGTGGCGGCCGCTCCGAGCAGCGCGCTGGCGGCGCGGCTGACGGTCTCCAGCACGGGTCGATCGGCACCGCTCTGACGCAGTGCGCGCAGCTCACCCGACTGACCGTCGGCCATGTCGACGTACAGCTGCTCGAGATCGGCGCCGTAGCGTTCCTTCAGCTTCGGCCATGCCAGCTTGCGGATGCCGGTCAGCAGACCGTTCTCCAACGTGAAGGGGTTGGTCTCCACGATGAAGTCGCGGGGGACCTCGAAGGATTGCAGGCCCGCAGACCGCGCCGCGTCCTTCAGTGACGCGTTGATGGCGGACTTGAGTTCAGCTCCGTCGTAACGGTTTTGGGCGTCCTCGGTCGGAACCACCACGGCCAGCAGGTAGGGCCGCGCGCTGTTGCCGTAGATGTAGATCTGGTGCACCAGCGGGCTGTCGGTGAACGCCGCCTCGAGCTTGGAGACGGTGACGAACTCGCCCTGGGACAGCTTCAGTACGTTGTTGCGCCGGTCCAGGTATTTCACCTGGTCGGGGCCGAGGTCGGCGACGATGTCACCCGTCTTGTAGTAGCCGTCGGCGTCGAACACCGCGGCGGTGACCTCGGGGCGCTTGTAGTAACCGGGGAAGAGCTGCTCGGACTTGACCAACAGCTCGCCGCGGGGATGCGGCACGTCGGTGCCGTAGTACCCCAGCTCGGGCACGTCGACCAACTTGTAGTCGATGACCGGTGGACGGCGGATCACGCCGTCGACGAACACGGCGCCTGCCTCTGTCGAGCCGTAGCCTTCCAGCAGATGCATGTCGAGGAACGACTCGACCCACGACTTCAGTTCGGGCGAGATGGGGGCGGACCCGGTGAGGGCGCTGACGAAACGGCCACCGAGCAGGCTCTGCCGAAGCTCGTCGTCGGTCGCGCCGCGGTCGGTCTGGCTGACGTACTCCTGGTAGAGCATGTCCCAGATGCGAGGGACGAAGTTCATCTGCGTGGGCCTGGCCAGCGCCAGGTCCTCGAGGAAGGTGGATAGGTCGCTGCGGGCGGCGAAGTTCACCGTGCCGCCGGCGGCCAGCGTTCCGTAGAGGACGCCCCGGCCCATCACGTGGCTCATCGGCAGGAAGGCGAGCGCGATCGCCGGCAGCGCGTCCTGATTCTCGCCCCAGTGCGAATTGGCGGCGAAGCGCCACATGTTCGCGACCTTGCTCGCCGGGTACATCGCGCCCTTCGGAGCGCCGGTGCTGCCCGAGGTGTAGACCAGCAGCGATAGTGGGTCCTCACCGTCGGCGACGACGGACTGCGGTGCGCTGAGTCCGCGGCCGCGGACGAGCACGTCGGCGAGGGTTTCGACGACCACACCGCTGTTCTGCAGGCGCGCCTTGGCCGCCTCGAGTGCCTCGCGCTGGTCGTCGACCTCATGGGCGAAGTCGAAGACGATCAGGCGTGCGGGCTTGGGGTCTGCGGCGAGGATCAGCTCCACCGCATCGTCGACGTAGTCGATGCTGGACGCGATCACCGCGGGCTCGGTCTCTTCGATGATCGGCTGCAGCTGTGCCTGCGGAGCACTGGTCTGCAACGGCACGGAGACCGCGCCGAGTTGCGTGGTGACGATGTCGAAGACGGTGTAGTCGACGCTGGTGAAGCCGAGGATGGCGATGCGGTCGCCGGGCTGGACGGGCTGGTCGTGCAGGGCAGCACCGAGCGCCTGCACCCGCTCCCACAGTTCGCCGTAGCTCACCGTGTCGAAGTGGGGCAGAAGCTTCGCCGTCGTGCGGCCGCCGCTGGTGACGTATTCGACGGCGCGCTGGCCGAGGGCGGGCCGGTCGGCGTAACCCTCCATGACGGCGCGGACGACGTCGGGCAGCCGCTCGGCCGCGCCGGCGGTGGCCGTTACGGCGTCATCGGGCTTTGCGGCGGCGAACTGTTCGTCGTCGGAGTACAGGTCGGCGATGCGGCGCACCAGGCGCGCTTCGCGAGTGTCTGCGTCACGCTCTTGGAGCGAGCGCTCTTCATTCGACATGGAAAATCCCCTACGTACATGACTGAAAGTCGGTTTTGGTGGGCGTCCCTGCCGCACCTAGACACAACAACGTTATCAAAACTAAAGATATGACCCTAATGCCTGACCTGGCAGTTCGCTGTGAGCAAGGCCACCTCGGCCCTTGTTTGTTATAGTGTCTAAGTAATATCTACGAGAGGCTGACGATGACACGGACCAACGACGACACCTGGGATCTTGCGACCAGCGTAGGGGCTACGGCGACCATGGTGGCGGCAGCGCGGGCGATCGCGAACAACGACGAATCCATCGACGATCCGTTCGCCGAGCCACTCGTGCGCGCGGTCGGTGTGGACTTTCTCACACGCTGGGCGACGGGCGAGCTGACCTCTGCGGACGTCGACGACGAGGGAACGGCGTGGGGGCTCGCGCAGATGCCCGCCGCGATGGCCGCACGCACCCGGTACTTCGACGAGTTCTTCGCCGACGCGGCGAAGAACGGCATCCGGCAGGCCGTGATCCTGGCGTCCGGGCTGGACGCTCGCGCGTACCGGCTGAACTGGCCCGCTGGAATGACGGTTTTCGAGATCGACCAGCCCGAGGTCATCGAGTTCAAGGCGAAGACACTGGCCGGCCTCGGCGCCGAGCCGAAGGCCAACCTGCGCACGGTGGCCATCGACTTGCGCGAGGACTGGCCGACGGCCCTGAAGGCGGCGGGCTTCGACCCCACCAAGCCGTCGGCCTGGATCGCCGAAGGACTGTTCGGCTACTTGCCTCCCGAAGCGCAGGACCGGCTGCTGGACGCCGTGACCGAACTCGGCGCACCGGGCACCCGACTTGGCAGCGAGGCCATCCCGAACCAGGGCGACGTCGACCTGGACGCGGCCCGCGAGAAGATGCGCGAGTCCACCGCCAAGTGGCGCGAGCACGGCTTCGATCTCGACTTCTCCGAGCTGGGATTCGAGGGCGAGCGCAATGACGTCGGCGAGTACCTCGGGGCGCGTGGCTGGACGTCCGTCGGCACGTCGATGGGAGTTCTTCTGGCCTCCAACGGCTTCGCGCCGATCCCGGAAGGCGACGGCGATCAGCCGACGATGAACGGCGTCACCTACTACACGTCGACACTGGGTTAGCTCGCACGGGGAGACACGCGCGGCTGGGTCACGCGGCGGGGCGAGCCGTCTCGATCTCGAGTTCGGCCTCGTAGGCGCCTTCGCCGCGGCCCAGCGAGAAGGTCGCGGCGGTCATCGCCGCGACCGTGAGGACCAGGGCGATCAGCTCGTAGCCGCTGACGTCGAGCGCCTCGCCGAGTACGACGGCACCGAGGCAGACGGCCACGACGGGTTCGAGCACCAGCATCGTCGGCACGGACGTCTGAAGCGCTCCCGCATGGAACGCGGACTGTTGGAGCAGGGTCGCCACGACGCCGACCACCACCAACACGTACGGCGCCGGGGTCGCGAGCAGGCCCAGCGCGCCCCGCTCGTCCAGCAGGTGCATCACGATCTTGGTCATGACGGCGACCACCCCGAACAGAACGCCGACGGCCACGGCGAACAGCACGGCCCGCTGCTGGCCGTCGGTGCGGCGGGCGAGCACCACGCACCCCACGATGACGACGACGCAGAGCACGGCGACGATCGTCGAGACGGGAAGCGACGCCACGCCTTCCTGCGGAGCGGGGCGGGCGAGCAGCACGAAGAGCGCAAGCGCCAACGTGAGAAGGCCCGCCCACAGCCATTCCCGACGGGTGACGCGCCGGCCGGCCAACCGTGCGCTCAACGGCAGCGCGAACAGCAGCGCCGACACCAGAAGCGGCTGGACCAGGATCAACGACCCCTTCATCAGGGCCAGCGCCTGGAATCCGTAGCCCGCCACCGCCGCGCCGGTGCCTGCCCACCAGACCGGTCGTCGTAGCAGGGTGGCGACCATGACGGTGCTTACGCCCTGGTCAGAGGGCACGTCCATGGTGGCGCGCTGGCGAACGACGATGCCGACGGCCATGCAGACGGCCGAACACAACGCGAAGAGGACGACCAGTCCGTGGCCCAACAACGTCCTCGACACCCTTCGGTCATACGACTGTCCCCGGTCGATCCCCCCACCAGGGTAGAGGTGTGACTAGCCGGCTTCGAGTCGAGAATCCTGCTCGGCGTCCTGGCGTGCGGCGGGATCGATGCGGTCGCTGACCTTCGCCACGACCGTGTCGACCCGGCTCACCGCCGCGTCGCACAGGTCGCGCACCCGGTTCCCGGCCGTGTCGACGTCGTCGGCGGCGCTCAGCAGATACGACCGGACGTTGACCCGCAGCCGATCGGTGGCGAAGCGCACCCGCCGGCGGAGTTGCTCGTCGACGTCGACGGTGACGTAGGGCAGTACTCGAATTGCCATATCCCGCTCCCGTATTGGCTGCCGGCGCGTTCGCCTTGGGACCAGGTTAGCGGAGGTGGCGACGTCACACGATGTCGGCGATGGCCTCAGCCGTGTGCAGGTCCTCGTATGCCGCCGAATACCGTTGCGCCAGCGCAAGAGCGATATCCGGCCGCTGCCACAGTTCGCCCGCGCTTGCCGTGCACAGCCAGAGCGTCAGGCCGTGCGCGACCGAGGCGCGGTACCGCAGCCAGACCTCGTCAGCCGAGGGAAGCTCGTCGGCGGGCAGCCCGAGGGCATCGCGGTACTCGGCGAGAAGCGCGCGTTCGTGGCCCCTGCGGTCCTCGGTGGTCAGGGCGCCCTGCAGGAAGTACCCGAGGTCCAGCGCGAAGTTGCCGCGCCGTGCGACCTGCCAGTCGAGGAACCCGACGTCGCCCGCAGGCGTCAGGTAGGTGTTGCCGACGTGGGCGTCACCGTGCAGCAGCGTCACCGATGACGTGACGAGGGTCCGGACGTAGGGCTTCCAGACGTCGTCGATCAGGGCGTCGATGCTCAGGGCGTGCACCGACGCCGGGGCGTCGTCGCCGAGGCGTTCCAACGCGGCGGGCAGCGGTGCGTACTGCATGCCGTCCCATGGCACGAACGGCTCGAGCCAGTCGAGTTCCTGCCGCTCGACGCGGCGTCCCCAGAAGTGGCCATGCAGCCGGGCCAGTCCGCGGACCCCGTTGGCCGCCTGCTCGACGGTCAGCGGCCTGGTCGCATCGCGCGGGTCGGCGCCGCGGGCCGTCAGGTCCTCCATGACCAGGATGAAGTCGTTCTGCGCCTCGTCGATCAGAGCCGCGTAGACCAGCGGATGCTCCAGCGGGAGAACGACTTTCGACTCGAACAGCCGCGGCTCGTGCAGGAGCCCGCTGGTCATCTCGATCATCGCCTTGTGATCGGGGTCGACGGCCTTCACGAATACGGTCGCGGGACCCGACCCTGCGGAATAGGTCAGGCCGAGACGGGCACGACGGTTGGTGCCGTCGTCGCGTAGGTCGACGGTGACCTTCTCGACCGTTGCGCCGGGGTGGTGTCCTGCGAGCGCCGCCGTCATCCAGTCCGGGGTGATCTCGTCCCAGTCCTTGGGGACGACGAGGCTCGCCGTCACGGGATGAACGCCGGAAGGCTGTCCCAGCCGCGGATGGTGGACGTCGACGACAGCACGGCATTGGGCAGGTCGACCTCCCACTCGGGGAACCGCTTGAGCACCTCCTCGAGCGCGACCCTCCCCTCGAGGCGCGCCAGTGCGGAGCCGAGGCAGTAGTGGGCGCCCACGCTGAAGCCGAGGTGCGCGTGCACCTCGCGGTTGACGTCGAAGGTGTCACCGTCCGGCGGGAACTGGCGGTGATCGCGGTTGGCGGCCCCGATCAGCATCATCATCACCGCGCCCTGCGGCACGGTCTGGCCGTAGTACTCCACGTCGCGCGTCACGTAGCGCGCCACGTGCGGGGCGGGCGGCTCGAAGCGGACGAGTTCCTCGACGGCCTTGGGGATCAGCGTCGGATCCTCGACGAGTTGGCGCCGTTGTTCGGGATGCTCGGCCAGCACCTTTCCGGCCCAGCCGATCAGCCGGGTGGTGGTGTCGTTGCCCGCTCCGGCGACGACGTTGAGGTAGATGAGGAGCTCGTCGCGAGTGAGCCGGCGGGTGGTGCCCGTTTCGTCGACGAACTCGACGTTGAGCAGTTCGGTCATGATGTCGTCGGACGGATTGTCGACCCGCCAGTCGATGTAGTCGGCGAAGATGTCGCCGCTGACCAGCCCCTCCTCCGCGGCCTTCATGGGCTTACCCGCCTCGGTCTTCATCTGACCGGTGACGTGATCGCGAACAGCCTGCTGGTCGGCCTCGGGAATGCCGATCAGCGCGCTGATCGTCTTCATCGGCATCTGGGCACCGAGGTCGGTGACGAAGTCGAACTTGCCGGTGCCGACGACGGGGTCGAGGCTCTGCGCGCAGTAGCCCCGGATCTTCTCCTCGAGCAGGGCGATCTTGCGCGGGGTGAACATGCGGGCCAACAGCTTGCGGTGGATGTCGTGGACCGGCGGATCCTCGAAGATCAGCACCCCGGATGGGATGGGGAAGTCGGCCTTGATCAGCTCGATGATCGCGCCCTTGGCCGAGCTGAACGTCCCGTGGTCGACGATGCCGCGGTTGACGTCGTCGTAGCGGCTCAGCGCGTAGAAGTCGTGCTGGTCGTTGTAGTACAGCGGCGCTTCCTCACGCAGTCGCCGGAACACCGGGTATGGGTCTGCGTTGATCTCGACGTCGTACGGGTCGAAGTACACATCGCTGGTCGCGCTGATGGTCACGGAGTCTGCCTCTCTGGGGGCTGCGAGAGATTGCTTACCCGCGTAAGTTACACGGCTGAGCGATCGCCCGACAAGGATCCGGTCAGTTCAGGTGGAGGCGCGCTGGATCAGTCGGGCGACGTTCTCGCTGCTCGGTTCGCGGACCGACGGGTAGCCGAGCTCGGTCATCATGGCGGCGACGGACACGTCCACGATCGTCTCGGCGTCCAGGCCGACGGACGTCAGAGGCGGGCCGCTGACGGCGCCGAGCGCCGTCGCGTCGACGCCCATCACGGCCAGGTCCGCGGGACACTGCAGGCCGGCCACCCGCACGCCGTGCAGGCAGACCAGCGCGACCTCATCGCTCTGGGCGCACACCGCGGTGACGCCATCTGCTCGCCAACGGGTGACGACGTCGGAGGCGTCGGTCCCGTCCATCGCGACCGCACCCACCACCAGGTCGGGCAGCCCGCGCTTGGCGGCCGCGACCCGGAGGCCCTCCAACCAGTACTCACCGAGGGGCCGCAGCATGTCGAGGTCGGAGAACGCGAACGCCAGTCGGCGATGCCCGCGGGAGATCAGATGGTCGACGCGCATCTCACCGATCGTCAGATGCAGCGTGCCCATCGCATGCAGCTGCGCACTGCCGAGGTGGATCTGCGGGATGTTCGCGGCGGTCACGGCCTCGAGAGCGGCGCCGCCGAGCGGGAACACGCTCGTCACCGCGATGGGGTTGAGACTGGCCACCGCATCGACGACGTTGCGGCCGTCGTCGGTCTCGAACTGCAGCGAAAGCACGACGCCGTGGCGGGCGAGTGCCGTGGTCAACCTACTGCCGACCTCAAGCAGCAACTCGCCCAACGAGATACGCGGGACGACGTAGAGCATCACACCGCTGCCGCCGACCGCGAGATTGCGGGCCGCGAGGTTCGGCCGGTAACCGAGCTCCTTGGCGGCGGCCTGCACGGCAGCCTTGGTCTGCGCCGAGATCGTCTGGCCCGCGACGTCGTTCAGCACGTAGCTGACGGTCGCCGCAGAGACGTTGGCAAGGCGCGCGACGTCGGCCTTGGTCGGTCTCGCGGCTCCCCTGACACCCATGGGGTCATCATCTCAGGTGGCCGGGGTCGGCGCGGTGGCTATGTCATGCCGTGGTCAGCACCGGCTCCGACCACGGTAGGAGACGAAGACCGGACTTCGGCACGATGCGGATCGGGGTGCCCACTTCCTAGCGTCGAGGTATGACATGGTCACTACCGAATGTGCGCACTCCGCGCCTGCTGGTCACCGATGGAGGGGTTCGGCTCGGTCCGACGTCTATCGTCGGCGCGCCTGCCGCGACAAGGGATCGATTCGCCGCATGGGCCAGAAGGGCCATCGCCGACGCCCGTGGGGCCCTTGCGAGGCGGCAAGAGCGTCCGCCACGGGGAATGTACCATCCACCGTCGTTCAGCAGGACGTTCCAGACCTCGATCGTCGACCGCGAGCGCAGAAGGCTCTGAGCGACACTGCCTTTCGCCGTGCCGAGGAGGGCGCGGCCGCTACCTCGGTGCGACGATGCCGTGGTCGTAGGCGTAGACGATTGCCGCGCCTCGGTCGCGGAGGGCGAGTTTGGCGAAGATCCGACCGATGTGGCTCTTCACGGTGACACCGGAAATGAAGAGTTCCTGGGCGATCTCGGCGTTGGAGTGGCCGCGGCCGATCAGCCTGAGCACGTCGAGTTCGCGGGCCGTGAGCTCGGTGACGGCGACGGCGCTGGACCGCTCGCCGGGGGCCTGTCGATAGGTATCGAGCACGCGCGGGGTGACGACGGGGTCCAGATAGCTGTGGCCATGGGCGACGGCGCGTACCGCCCTGATCAGTTCCTCGGCGGAGGAATCCTTGAGCACGAAGCCGGCGGCCCCGGCGCGCAGCGCTCCGGAGAGCAGCTCATCCTCGTTGAAGGTGGTCAGCGCGAGTACCGGTGGGGCGCCTGGGCCGGCGAGCCTGCGTGTCGCTTCGATGCCGTCGACGCGTTTCATGCGCAGGTCCATGACGATGACGTCGGGGTGATGCGCAGCGACGGCGGCCGGCACCTCGTCGCCGTCCGAGCATTCGGCGACGACGACGAATCCGTCCTTGCGGCGCAGGATTCGGCGCAGCCCAGAGCGCACGAGGTCCTGATCGTCGACGAGCAGGACGGAGATGTCGCCGTTGTCCATGTCAGCGTCCACACGACCAGGATTGCAGCCGTAGTCCGTCGGGCGCCAGTGGGATCTCGGCGCAGACGGCCCATTCGTCATTGGCGGCGCCGATGTCGATTGCGCCGCTGAGGAGTTCGACTCGCTGCCGGATACCCCGCAGACCCCGACCCTCCGATCCCCCGCCGACGGACGGGACGTCGGGAAGCTGACTCACGACGGTGAGCCGAGCCGTAGTGGGGGAAATCAACAGCGTGACCTCGGCCGGTGACTGCGGGGCGTGTTTGGCGATGTTGGCCAAGGATTCCTGGGTGATGCGGTACACGGCCAGGCCGACCCCAGAGGACACGCGTTCGGGTGCGCCTTCGGTCCGCAGGTTGACGACCAACCCCGCTTCGACGAAATCGTTGATGAGACAGGGAATGTCGGCGATCCCCGGTTCGGGCGCGATGCGCACCCTGCCGTCGTCGAGCAGGCCGACCGTGCGACGGATGTCGGCCATCGCTTGGCGGCCCAGCCGCTCGGCGTCCTGCAGTGCGTCGACGGCGTCGTCGATGTCGCGGTCCTCCTGCAGGCCGCGGCGGGCCCCCGTCACGTGTAACAGCGTGACGCTGAGCGAGTGGGCAATGACGTCGTGCACCTCCCGCGCGATGCGTCGGCGTTCGTCGGCGGCGGCGTGCTCGGCGAGGTCGGCCTGCATCTGGTCCTGTCGGATCATCAACTGCTGCTGGGTACGCATCAAGAACCCGACCAACCAGCCCATCGCGACGAAGCTCAAGTAGAGGGCGACACCGTCGAGTCGATGTGCCGTGGCCGCAGCAACCAGCAGGGCGGCGGCCGCCGCGGCGGCGAGCAGACCGCCCGCCAAGGACGCCAGCGATCCGACGCAGCCGAGCATCAGGACCAGCAACAGTGGGGCGAAGTCGAAGGCAATGGGTGTCGACGTCGCGAAGAGGAAGATCGCCGTGGCCGTCCACGACGAGACCGCGACCAGGCCGGGGTTGAACTTCACCCCGGAGACGAAGAACAGCACAAGCGGAGAGACGGCAATCAGGCTCCCGCCCAGCGCGGGAAGCAGATCCGTGGACGGTCGCTGGACGATCGACACGGCCGCGATGAGCACCATCGCGACGTCGACCGTGATGACGAACGCCCACGTGAATCCCAGCGGGATGAGTTCACCTCGCCGCCGGAGCCGATCTCGCACGTACCGTGAAGCGGGCCGTAGCACCGCCCCATCCTAGAAGGCCCGTCGGGTGCAGGCATCGTCCCGCGGTCGGTGTCGGCCTCCGCCCACGGTAGGAGGCGAGCTACGGACCGCCGCACGATGTGCCACGGCAAGAGCGGCTCGTAGCGTCGCCACCATGACCGATCTCTGGCGTCGTCCGGTGGCCGGCGGGCACCGTTGGGCGATCCTGGTGGTCGCGGCCTGGACGATCGTCGCAGGCCTCGCCAACGTGTGGGTACCGCAGCTCGAGAAGGTCGTCGAGTCGCACAGTCGGTCCTTCATGCCCGCGGATGCCGCCAGCGCCAGTGCCACGACGCACTCGGCTGAGCTATTCGGCGACGTGCCGAGCAACAACCTCAACTACGTTGTGCTGGAAGCGGACCGGCCGCTCGGCGACGAGGATCGCCGCTACTACGACCGGCTGGTGTCGACGCTGCGGGCCGACACCGAGCACGTTCACTCGGTCACGGACCTGTGGGCGAATTCAGCGTCCGCGGCGCTGGCGCAGAGCCGGGATGGCCAGGCGGTCAGCGTGATGCTGCGACTGTCCGGAATGCTCGGCACGACCGAGGCCAGCGCGTCGGTCTCCGCGGTCCGCGCGATCATCGGTCGACTCGCCGCACCACCGGGTCTGACGAGTTACGTCACCGGACCGGGCAGCACCATCACCGACGAGTTCAGCGCGATCGACCGCCAGATGCTTGGCATCACCGTGGCAACCGTGGCAGTGATCCTGTTGTTGCTGCTGCTCGTCTACCGGTCGCCCGTGGCCGCCGCGATCCCGTTGATCTCGGTCGGCTTGGCGTTGGCCATCGCCCGCCCGGTCGTCGCCGCCCTCGGTGGCCACGACGTCATCGAGGTGTCGCTGTTCACCATTGCGTTGCTCGCCGCCATGATGCTGGGGGCGGGCACCGATTACGCGATCTTCCTGCTCGGCCGCTACCAGG
>NZ_JBOGDD010001061.1:0-2611 GCF_050701675.1 Mycobacterium sp.
GTGCTCAATGCGCCGTCGGTAGGCGCGAGGATCCACTTCCACAGCACGGCGATGGCCAGCGGTGAACAGATCCACGGCAGCACGTAGAGCGTCCTGAAAAAACCGCTACCCGGCAGATCGCGGGCGAGCATCGTCGCCGCGAGCAATCCCAGCACCGTTTGCACCGGCACCACGGCCAGAATGAAGATCAGGGTGACGAGCATCGAGGTGCCGAACGACGGATCACTCAGTACCGACCGCCAATTCCCCAGCCCCACATAGCCGATCGGCCCCAGCAGATCCCAACGCTGAAGACTCAGCCAGAGCACCACCAGCATCGGTAACAGCAGGAACGTGACGACGCCGAAGAGGCTGGGAGCGAGCAGGGTGTAGCCCACGACGGTATGGCGATTGCGCAGGCGACCCACCCGCTCATTAAAGGTCATCCGGCCCGGGCGAGGGCGTTGCCACTACGGTGGAGGCGTGACAGCGCGCCGACGTGTCGATGCCGACTTCCTCGCACTGCCCCGCCACCAGCTGGCCGACGCAGCTCTTTCGGCGGCCGCGTCCGCCGGCGCGAGCTATGCCGACCTGCGGATCCACCGCATCACCACCGAGATCGTCCAACTGCGCGACGGCGAGCTCGAGACGTCGGTCGTCGGCCGCGAGATCGGGCTTGCGGTCCGGGTCATCGTGGACGGCACCTGGGGTTTCGCGTCGCACGCCGAGCTGGACCCGTCGGTGGCCGCCGAGACCGCGCGCCGTGCGGTGCGCGTCGCCAGCACCCTTTCGCCGCTCAACGCCGAGCGCATCGAGCTGGCGCCAGAGCCGGTGTACACCGACCTCCATTGGGTTTCGGACTACCGCCTCGACCCGTTCGACGTGGCGGCCGCCGACAAGATCGCCGTGCTCGACGAGTACTCGGGGCGCTTGCTCGCCGCCGACGGTGTCGACCACGTCTCGGCCGGCCTGCACGCCGTCAAGGAGCAGACCTTCTACGCCGACACGTTCGGCTCGTCGATCACCCAGCAGCGGGTGCGCGTGCAGCCCACGTTCGAGGCGGTGGCCGTCGACGCCGCCGCGGGCTCATTCGAGACGATGCGCACCCTTTCGCCGCCGACTGCGCGGGGTTGGGAGGTGCTCACGGGCGACGACGTCTGGGACTGGTCGACGGAGCTCGCCGAACTGCCGTCCCTGCTGGCCGAGAAGACCAAGGCGCCGTCCGTGGTGGCCGGGCCGACCGACCTGGTGATCGACCCGTCCAACCTGTGGCTCGTGATCCACGAATCCATCGGTCACGCCACCGAATACGACAGGGCCATCGGATACGAGGCGGCCTACGCGGGCACGTCGTTCGCGACGCCGGACAAGCTCGGCGTGATGCGCTACGGGTCGCCGGTGATGAACGTGACCGCCGACCGGACCGTCGAATTCGGGCTAGCGACAATTGGATTCGACGACGAGGGGGTCCGCGCGCAGAAGTGGGACCTGGTGCGCGACGGCGTCTTCGTGGGCTACCAGCTCGATCGGGTGTTCGCGCCGCGTCTCGGTGAGGCCAGGTCGAACGGCTGCTCGTATGCCGATTCGCCGCACCACGTCCCGATCCAGCGGATGGCCAACGTGTCTCTGCAGCCAGGCGCCGAAGATCTCAGCACCGACGACCTCATCGCCCGTGTGCAGGATGGCATCTACGTCGTCGGCGACAAGTCGTGGTCGATCGACATGCAGCGCTACAACTTTCAGTTCACCGGCCAACGGTTCTTCCGGATTCGCGACGGGCGGCTCGACGGGCAGCTGCGCGACGTCGCCTACCAGGCCACCACGACGGACTTCTGGGGGGCAATGGAAGCGGTCGGCGGGCCGTCGACGTGGCGCCTCGGTGGAGCGTTCAACTGTGGCAAGGCGCAACCCGGGCAGGTGGCGGCGGTCAGCCACGGCTGCCCGTCGGCGCTCTTCCGTGGGATCAACGTGCTGAACACCCGGGACGAGGCGGGCCGGTGATCAGTGCACCGGAGGTCGTCGGGATCGTCCTCGCCGAGGCCGCGCGGCGCGGTGGAGCCGACGAGACGATCGTGTTGGTCACCGACCGGGCGACGGCGTCGCTGCGGTGGGCGGGCAACTCGATGACCACCAACGGCGAGTCTCTGAGTCGAGACACGACCGTGATATCGATTGTCCGCCAAGGCAAGAGCGCACACGTCGGCTCCGTGAAGTCCAGCGAGGTCGATCCCGCCGCGGTCGCAGGGCTGGTGGCCGCGTCGCAGGAGGCGGCCCGCTCGGCACCGGAGGCGCGGGACAACGCGCCGGCGCTGGCAGGTGCGGAGACTCCATACGATTGGGATGCGCCGGTGCCCGAGACCGCGTCCGACGTCTTCGCCGAGGTGGCGAGGAGCCTGGCGAGCGCGTTTCGCGGCAGCGACCGCTTGTACGGCTTCGCCCGCCACGAGCTGGAGACGACGTTCCTGGCCACCTCGAGCGGCCTGCGCCGGCGCTACACCCAGCCGACCGGGTCGGTGGAGATCAACGCCAAGCGCCGTGGCGCCAGCGCCTGGGTGGGCGTCGGCACACCCGACTTCGTCGACGTGCCAACCGATTCCATGCTCGAGGAACTGTCGAGGAGGCTGGGCTGGGC
>NZ_JBOGDD010001062.1:0-3016 GCF_050701675.1 Mycobacterium sp.
TCCATGCCGCCCTCGACCGAGCACATGGCCAGGTAGGTGCGGTTGGAGCGGTCGAGCAGGAAGGAGATGTAGTACTCCTCGGCGATGTCACTGGCCTCGGCGACCAGCAACTTCTTGACCACGTGACCCTTGATGTCGAGGCCGAGGATGTTCTGTGCGTGAGTGAGGGCGTCGTCGGGGGTGGCCGCGTACTTCACGCCGCCCGCCTTGCCGCGGCCGCCGACCTTCACCTGCGCCTTGACCATCACGGGCTTGCCGATTTCCTCGGCGATCGCCTTGGCGTCGTCCGCGGAGTCGGTCACCCGGCCCGGCGTCGTGGGGACGTTGTGCTTGGCGAACAGCTCCTTCGCCTGGTATTCGAAGAGATCCATTGGCTCACCGTCTGTCTACTTTGACTGTTGGATTCGTTACCTACGTCTTGACCTGTTTGGCTCGGGGGGAACTTTATCCACACGCGCCGAAAGCACCCACACCGCCCATCGGTCATGTGGTACATGTCACCGGCCCGATGTAGTGATACAAGTCACAATATTCGGTGGAATTAGTTCACGGGTTGCCACCAACATTGGAATTTGGTTAACGTGCCTCTGGTCTGAGTAACGGTATGGTCACGGCGCGAAGGACATTTGGGTTGGCTGAGCAAGGTTCGTCAAAGGCTTCAAGAGCGCCATCGACGACCCAGTTCGACGCCACCATCACCGACATCATCCCGTTCAACGAGTTCGGCGATCTCGACGATCTCGACTTCAGCAACGCCTCGGCATTCGATCGCGAGTCCCGCGTCATCCGCGCTCCCGAGCTCGACGACATGCACGCCACCGACGACCTCGTTCCGCTCCGCCTGGCCGTGCCATCGCAGTTCCGGTCCGGCGACGCCGAGGACCGCCTTTCGGCACGGGCATACCGCGACAGCCACACCGATGTCAGCGATGGCATGGAGAACACCGACATCATCGACATGTCGGGGCGCCGCGGGCTGCACCGCAAGGTCGACGGCGGAGCCGTCAAGGGCCGCCTCGTCGCCGCGGCGATGGCCGTTGGCGCGACCGCTGCTGCCGGCTACTCGCTGGCCGGTGCCGCCGATTCGACCGCTGCTGACCACATGATCGCCGCGGGACCCAACGCGTTCGTCGACGAGGGCGTCACGGGCTCGGGCGACGGCATGCAGATCGTGACGGTCGCACCCGCCGCCGTCGAAGCGGTGCACAGCGAGGAACTCGCCAACGGCGCCGCCTTCGCGGCAGAGCGCGCGCAGCGCGAGGCACGCCTCACCCGGCCGGAGTACGTCTTCCCCGCCAAGGGGGTGTGGACGTCGGGCTTCGGCTACCGATGGGGTGTCCTGCATGCGGGCATCGACATCGCCAACGCGATCGGCACCCCGATCCTGGCCGCAGAGGACGGCGTGGTGACCGACGTCGGACCAACCGCCGGTTACGGGGCCTGGGTCAAGATCCGCCACTCCGACGGCACCGTGACGCTGTACGGCCACATCAACACCTGGCTCGTCACCGTCGGCGAACGCGTGATGGCGGGCGATCAGATCGCCACCATCGGCAACCGCGGCCAGTCCACCGGACCGCACCTGCACTTCTCGGTTCTGCGCAACGGCACCGATTACATCGATCCAGTGCCTTGGCTCGCCGCGAAGGGTCTCAGCCCCGGCAGCTATGTCGGCTGACCATTGACGTCCGGCGGACCCCCCTCCGACGAAACCCGCATCATCCGGCGGCAGGCCGACGCCGCCGCTCCACCTCCCGCCGTCCCACCTCCCGCCGTCCCGCCTCCCGCGGTCCCGTCGGAACAGCAGACCGGCATCATTCGCCGACACCCCACCGGTTCCTTCGCGGCGATCCCCGCGCCGATTCACTCAGAGCCGGGCCTCGCCGACGAGCCCCAGACGAGTTACATCCCGCGCGCCACTCCCCTGGCCATCGGTTTGCCTGCAGCCAGGAGTCAGGGCCCGTTCGCGGCGTCTGCCACCGCCGCCGTCAGCATCGTCAGCGGCTGGGCCACCGCGGTCATTGCCACATCACTCATCAGCGGTTGGTGGAGTACCGACGAATTATTTTGCATCGCAATCGGTTTCCTGACCGCGGTATCCGCGGCGGCGACCATCGGCGGCCTCATCTCCCTACTGCTGCGCCAACGCATCGGACGGCTGCTGATCGTCGTCGGCGCCATCGTCGCGCTGATGATCTTTGCCGGGCTCTTCGTCGCAGGCGCGGACCTGCCGCGGATGGTCTACGGCCTCCCGGTGCTGCCCGTCGCCAGCGTGGTCCTGGCGCTGCTGCCAGCCACCGGCCGATGGTGCCGCTAGAGCTTCTGAATCGGCGCGTGGTTGTGCATCAGCTTGACCCGGCCCGCGCTGCCGAAGTCGATGAGCGACATCGCGGATTCGCCCATCCCGGACACCTCCTCGACCCGGCCGAGCCCGTACTTGTCGTGGTTGACGCGGTCGCCCGGCTCCAGCGTGATGATCGGACGGTTGCGGGCACCCGACGTGCGCGCCGGTGACGGCCGCGGCGAACCGAAAGTTCCCCCCGCACCACCCGACGAGACCCGGCCGGGCGCGCTGAGCGAGGACTGCGGCGCTTCGACGCGACGCCAGTCGATGAGCTCCTGCGGAATCTCGCGCAGGAACCGGGATTCGGGATTGAGCATCGGCTGTCCCCACGACGACCGCACCTTCGCCCGGCTCAGATACAGCCGCAGCCGGGCCCGGGTGATTCCGACGTAGGCGAGCCGCCGCTCCTCGGACAGTTCGAGAGGATCGCCGAGGGCCCGCATGTGCGGGAACATGCCGTCCTCCCACCCCGTGACGAACACGATGGGGAACTCGAGGCCCTTGGCGGTGTGCAGCGTCATCATGGTCACCACGCCCGCCCCGTGCTCGGGTATCCCGTCGGCGTCGGCCACCAGGGACACCCGCTCCAGGAACTGGGCCAGCACGCCGGTGTCGGGGACGTCCTCGTCCTGAAGTTCGGGTGACTCCTCGCGAAGAGCCGCCGCGTTGGCC
>NZ_JBOGDD010001063.1:0-2429 GCF_050701675.1 Mycobacterium sp.
CCGAGACCTGATGGCTGGCGGTGCGGCGGCGGACCGGGGGCTTGGTCATGCCCGCGCGGCGACCTCGCGGTGGGCCATCCAGGACAGGGTGACGTCGGCGACGTCGCTCCACCCGCGATCGATGGTCAGCGAGTGTCCGCGGCCCTCGAACTCGTGGAAGTCGGTGATGGCGTCGGACTTCTTGTACAAGCCGTAGGCGGCTTTCGCGCTTACGAAGGGCACGGTGTGGTCCTCGGTACCGGCGGTGATCAGCAGCGGTCCTCTCGTGTCGTTGGCGGTGTCGACCTTGGCCGGCGAGCCGGGAGAGAAGTTCGCGGCGGCGGCTTGGAACAGCGGCTTGCCCGGTGACGGAATGGACCAGCGCTCCCAGAGGGCGTCGGACTCTGCCACGTCCAACGCGTTACCGAAACCGTAGCGCCATTGCGCTTGGGTCAGTCCCTTGGCGCGTCCTCGATTGAGGGGATTTCCCAGGACCGGAAAGGCCGAGCGTAGCTGAGCGATGGGGAGCGGCTTGACGCCCTTGATCGGGGCGGGGTCGATGGCGACCGCTGCGGCGGCCTTGTTCTGTCCCAGCAGTTTTTGGGCGACGAGACCGCCGAAGGAATGCCCGATCACCACCGGTGGGGTGTCGAACTGTTCAAGGATGTTGGCGAAGTACTCGGTCAGCTCGTCGATCCCGATACCCGCTTGGTCAGTGGGGTTGAGGCGGGTCTCCTTCGTGGTGGCGTATTCGCCCGGCCAAGCCGGGGCGATGGCGTGATGGCCTTGGGCGGCGAAACGTTCGATCCACGGCTGCCAGGCGGTGTGTGAGATCCACAGCCCATGGATGAAGACGACGTTGGTCATGGCAATTCCTATCTTCCTTATGGAACGATGTTACATAAGCATCGCAATGCCAAGAACGGCGTCCGCGGGGAAAATATTTCCCAGGTGCTGGCGCGAGGGATTCTCAAAGCCTCGCCGGCCACCGGATTGAAGCCAGATGCAAAAGGAGATACGCGTGACTGTATGCCTCGTCCACGGCAACCCCGAGACAGCTGCCGTCTGGGAAAGGCTGGCTCCGCTCCTCGCTCGCGGTCCGGTAGTGCGCCTGTCCCCGCCGGGTTTCGGCGCCCCCGTGCCCCCGCGGTTCACCGCGACGGTTGAGGAGTACCGCCGCTGGCTGGTCGCCGAGTTGGAGCGCTTCGAGCAACCTGTCGACCTGGTGGGTCACGATTGGGGCGGTGCCCACGTAGTGAATGTCGCGATGACCCGGCCGGACCTGGTTCGCAGTTGGGTATGCGACGTCATCGGCCTCTTCGACCAGGACTACCAGTGGCACGATCTCGGACAGGTGTGGGCGACCCCGGGTGCCGGCGAGGACGCGATAGCGGCGATGATCGACCCGCCCGTCACAGAACGCGCTGCGGCCCTTGTGGAGAAGGGGATGCACGAAGACGTCACCCTGCCTGTCGCCGAGGGGCAGAACGCCGCCATGGGCGAGTGCATCCTTCGCCTGTACCGCGACGCCGCCCAGCCGGCCATGGCCAGGCTCGGCCGCAATCTCGAGCGAGCTGCCACACGGCCAGGCCTGTCGATCATGGCCACCGAGGACCACTTAGCCGGCACCGACGAACAGCGTCGCCGCGCAAGCACCCGCGCCGGCGCTGAGATCGCAGGCCTCGAGGGCCTAGGTCACTGGTGGTTCACGCAAGACCCACAACTGGGCGCCGCGACCATCAACCGCTGGGCAGGACTAGAAGATCACGATCGGTAGCTAGCTCGCTGCGGGTATCGTCGCCGCCAATTCGCTGCGTTCCTCCAGCCAGATTCCTGCTGGCGCGCAGGGCAGGCCCACGTCCTTGAGAGTCAGGATGCCTGCTGGTGCGGCGGCGACGTTGAGCGCGGCGCTGACCGCTGGCATTGCGGTCATGATGTCCCACTCGTGGTTTCCCCAGTGTTCGGGTGGGATGAAGCGGATGCGGGTCTGCACTTCGGGTTCGCCCTTGATGACGACGTGATAGTGGTCGTCGTCGAATTCCCAGTCTCCGTTGAGCTTCTTGGTGAGGTACCAGGCGACGTTGGATTGGACGACGGTCTTGCCATCGACGTTGCCGTTCCACCCCGCGCGGATCGCGGCGATGGTGTCCTTCTTCATCTGGAGCCAGCCGAGATCGACGTCCTCCGACGCGGTCTGGTGTTCGATGAAGAACTCCATGTCGTCGAGCTCGTAGTGCAGCGCGACCGCCATGCGCCCGACGGAGTCGCGAAACGTGCTGAGCCACAGTTTGGCCATCTCGAGCACGTCGGGTGTCGCCTCCGGCAGCGAGAAGCCCAGTGCCTGCCAGGTTTCGGCGGACTCGTAGACCGAGACGTCAGCCGACTCGAAGATCGACACCTGCTGGACGTCGCGACAGATGGCGGTCATCGCCGTCACCATGGTGTTGATC
>NZ_JBOGDD010001064.1:0-1864 GCF_050701675.1 Mycobacterium sp.
GGGTCGAACTTATCGAACAAGATGATCTGTGCGTACATCTTTCAACACTGTTCCTTGGCTTGCTCGAACTCGCTTTGTTACCGACGCCTTCCGCCGGCGCGGTGAAGGCCGCAGGTACACGACGTAGGGCCAGTGGTTGCCCCGAGGCGCCGTGCCCCCGGGGCGACCACTGGTGTTGATACTGGACGTGCTATTTGTTGCCGGACCCGATGATGGCCACAACTTCGATCTCGATGTGCATTTCGGGCAACCCCAGTGCCTTTACGCCCAGGGCCGTCCACAGGGGAAGGTGCTCTCCGGCTCGCTTGCGGAACTGGCCAACGACAGCCGCCATGTGGTCGTCGCCGATCGCATCATCGCGCG
This sequence comes from Mycobacterium sp., assembly GCF_050701675.1. GTDB lineage: Bacteria > Actinomycetota > Actinomycetes > Mycobacteriales > Mycobacteriaceae > Mycobacterium. The sequence continues at coordinate 364 of NZ_JBOGDD010001064.1, forward strand.
AAGGGACGTGGTAGGTGTGCACGTTGACGACGTCGTGCCACGTCGCGCCCGCTGCAACGAGAGTCTTTTCGACGTTGTCGAAGGCCTTCTCGATCTCCGCCTCCAAAGAATCGACCGAGAAGGTCTGGTCGTCGTCCCAACCGCCCTGGCCGGAGATCTCTACGCGGTCACCGATCCGCAGCGCCTGACTGTAACTGTAGTGAGCCCGGGTGATTTCCCCGTAGCCGGGAGTATCGAAAAACTCGAGTTTGGACATGTGGATGCTTCCTTTCTTCGTTACTACTGAGATTCCATACATGTGACGTGCGCGATCACATTCACAAGGTCATCCCGCGCAACTAACCGTGTTGCACGAGCACGGGTTACGCCGCTCAGTTACCCCAGCGGGATCCGTTGGCGACAAGTTCTTCAACGAACGTCGTACCGAGTTCACGTCGTTCGCGCAGGATTTCGCCAGACGAGGTGTAACGCGGTGCGTTCTGGGGATCGGCGGCAGCGTGATCGGCGACCGCGTCGACAATTGACTTGGTCATATCAAACCGCGGGTAGGCGCTGTGGATCACGGCGCCGATTTCCGCGGTCACGGCAGCGAGATGCGCTGCAGGCAGACCGAGGGTCCCGCCGAAATCTATGGCCACACCCTGGTACGTCAACGAGGTCAGCGCGCCTTTCCGGTCAGCGATGTCGAACGCGTTGTGCAGCGCGATAGCCTCCCAGACGGCATCGACCTTATCAGCCGGAACTCCTTGGCCGCTGAGGAATTCAGCAGCACGGTCGGCCCCGTCAACCTCAAAGCGGATATTCCTCTTCGCCAGAGTTGAAAGGCCGACATCGTGCAGAACACACGAAAGGAACAACAACTCGTCATCGAAATCTCGGCCAGAGCTGAGGCCGATGTGTGGCGCGAGCAACCGCGCGAACAGGTAGCTTCGCACACTGTGATTGGCGATGGCGGGCGACTCCGCGCCGTGCACCAATTCTAGAGCGGCCACGGCGAGGGGCGTGCTGGGCAAAGTGACCAGATGTACGCTGTCGGACGTTTTATCTTGCGATTGCGGAAGGTTGGGTTCTGTCATCGTTTGAGTGTGCAGCCACCCGACCTATGCCTGCCAGAGGCAGAATTGCCGGCTATCGCAAGGATCACGCCATACGTCGAGAACGAGTGTTGTTGCCGCTGCGCCGATCACGGCACGACGCCGTGGCGGCGACTACGCTCCTCCGCCCGATGCTGTCTCGGCGGTTCCACGCTGTTGACGTGCGTTGCATTCTGGCCGGCAGGATTGGAAGCGGCGCTGCAACCAAGCGTGACGGTGACATACGGCGTCCCGTTGTTGTATTGACGTGAGAAGCAGTCACTGCCTATCGCTCAACGCAATCTAGTCGAGCCTTGCCAGCCGATTTTCCACAAGCTTGACGAGCGCGCCGAGCCGAAAGCGCGAAGGGATGGCAGTCGGAACACCCCAGAGCCCGAAGGCATCAGCGGCCACCGGACCAACACAGG
>NZ_JBOGDD010001065.1:0-7665 GCF_050701675.1 Mycobacterium sp.
GCACCAACCCTGCGGGACGGACTGCCGGCAACCCCATGTCCTCGAGCTGCCGCAGCACGTCGTACTCCTTGACGGCGACCCGCGGGGGCATGTCCTTGACCGCCCAGAGCTGATCGTCGGCGTCGACGAACTTCACCAGGTGGCGGCTCATCCCCACTGCGATGTCGCGCAACGGAACGTCGGGGGCCACCCACTCCGACAACGGGCGGTCCCACGGCAGCCCGAGGAGACCTGGAGTCGGTGCCCGGAGCCGAAACTCCGGCGCGCGCATGGTCAGTTGATGCGCTCGCCAGTCTGCGGGTGGAACAGGTGAACCTTGCCCTCCGGCTTCCTGCGCAACTCCACGGTGTCCGCGAGCCTGACCGGCGTGCGTGACAGCGACCGCGCCACCAACTGAACATCCGGGTGGGCGTGGGTGTAGAGGTAGGTCTCGCTACCCAGGTCCTCGATGAGGTCGATCACCACGTCGATACCGCCACCATCGGAGACCTCGAAATCCTCGGGTCGGATACCGACCGTGACCTTGTCGACCCCTGCCTCGTGCAGTTTGGTCAACTGGTCGCGCTCAAGCGGCAGGGTGGAATCCTCGCTGATCCGGACGCCGTCCGCCGTGATCGGTGCCGCCTCAATCAGATTCATCGCGGGCGACCCGATGAAACCGGCGACGAACGCATTGGCCGGACTGTCGTACAGCTCGTGTGGCGAGGCGAATTGTTGCAGCTTCCCAAAGCGCAGCACGGCGACCCGGTCCCCCATCGTCATCGCCTCGACCTGGTCGTGCGTGACGTAGACGGTGGTGGTGCCGAGCCGGCGTTGCAGCGCCGCGATCTGGGTACGGGTCTGCACGCGCAGTTTCGCGTCCAGGTTCGAGAGCGGCTCGTCCATGCAGAAGACCTGGGGCTCACGCACGATGGCACGGCCCATCGCGACGCGCTGCCGCTGGCCGCCGGACAACTTGGCGGGCTTTCGATCCAGGTGTTCCGTCAGGTCGAGGATCTTCGCCGCGTCCTCGACCTTCTTGCGTCGCTCGGCCGCCGAAACGCCACGCAGCTTCAGCGCGAAGCCCATGTTCTCGGCGACCGTCTTGTTCGGGTACAGCGCGTAGTTCTGGAACACCATCGCGATGTCGCGGTCCTTGGACGCGACACCCGTCATGTCCTTGCCGCCGATCTCGATCGCGCCCTCGTCGATGTCCTCGAGTCCGGCGAGCATCCGCAGTGCGGTGCTCTTGCCCGAGCCGGACGGGCCGACCAGGACGATGAATTCGCCGTCCTGAATGTCGAGGTTGAGGTTGTCAACTGCGAGCTTGTCGGACCCCTCGTAGATGCACGAGGCGTTCTTGTAGGTGATTGCAGCCATGGCTCATTGCTCCTTTGAAGTGAGGGAAAGTTACTTGATTGCGCCGAACGAAAGTCCGCGCACCAGCTTGTTCTGGGCGAACCACCCGCACAGGATCACGGGAAGTGCGGCCATGGTTGCGGCCGCGGACAACACGGCCCAGTACTGACCCTCACCGGCGATGAAGCCGACGAGGTACACCGGCATGGTCTGAGCATTCACCGCGGTCAGGTTCACCGCGAGGAAGAACTCGTTCCAAGCAAAGATGACGCAGATCAACGCCGTCGCCGCGATGCCGGGTGAGACCAAAGGAAGGATCACCTCTCGCACCGATCGCCACAGACTCGCGCCGTCAAGGCTGGCGGCCTCGAGGAGTTCGCCAGGCACCTCGAGGAAGAACGAGCGCATCATCCAGATGGCGATCGGCAGGTTCATCGAGGTGTAGAGGATGACCAGGGCCCAGATATTGTCCAGCAGACCGATATTGGACACGATCACGTACAGCGGCAGGATCGCCGCGACGACGGGCAGCATCTTCGTGCTCATGAAGAAGAACAACGCGTCCGACGTCTTGCGAACTGGTCGCAGCGACAGCGCGAATGCCGCGGGGACACCGAGAAGCAGCACCAGAATCGTCGACATACCGGTGGCGAACACCGAGTTCAGCATCGCGGGCCCGATGCCCTGATCGAAGACTGCACTGTACTGATCCAGGGTCGGGGTGAAGAACAACGTCGGCGGACTGGTCGCGGCGTCGCTTTCCTGCTTGAACGATGTCAGGACCATCCAGAACACCGGGAAGAAGAACCCGAGTCCGACGAGCCAAGCCACCACTGCCCACGGGCTGAACTTCTTGGACTTCTTCTTCCGGACGGGCGCCGCATCGCTTGTCGCCGTGGTTCTTTCGACTGTTGTCGTCATGTCAGGCTGCCTCTTCCTTGCCGGAGAACGATTTGAAGATCAACCGAAGCGCAAAGCTGGCGATGATCATCGTGAAGATGACGACCACCACGCCCATGGCGGCGGCCTGGCCCATGTCGAACCCGAGGAACGCGCGCTGGTAGATGTAGAACGGTAGGTTCGCACTGGCGACGCCCGGTCCACCCTGCGTCATCATGAAGATCGCGTCGAACGTGTTGACCAGGTAGATCGCACCCAACACCACGCCTAGTTCGATGAATCGCCGCAGGTGCGGCAGGGTCAGCTCCCGGAAGAGCTGGAACGCGCCGGCGCCGTCGACTCGGCCCGCCTCGAGTTGGTCGCGCGGCATCGAGGTGAGGCCAGCCAGGATGAGCAGCATCATGAAAGGCGTCCACTGCCAGATGAGTTCGACCATCACCATCGACAGCGGGAAGTTGCCGATCCAGTCCACCTTGCCGATGCCGACCAGTGACAGCAGCCAGTTCAGGATGCCGTTGTTGGGGTCGAGGATCGTGGTCTTCCAGATCAGGGCGCCCGCAACGGGGGTGATCAGAAACGGCGTGATCAGCAGCGTCCGGATCACCCCGCGGCCCAGGAATGCCCGATCCAGCAGCAGGGCCAGCAACAAGCCGAGCAGGGCCGAGACGAGCACGACGACGACGATCAGGATGACCGTGTTCAGGGCCACCGTCCAGAACTGGCTGTCCTGGACCACCGCAATGTAGTTGTTGAGCCCCACGAATTTCCGTGACCCTGGCCGAACCAGGTTCCAGGACAACGTCGAGTAGTACAGCGTGAACAGGAACGGCACCTGCGTCACGGCGATCATGAAGATCAGCGCGGGCAGCAGCGGTCCACGCCTGCGCCAGCCCTCGGCGCGGCTTACGCCGGTGTCCTGGGCCTCCCGGATCTTGCGGACCCGTTCGGCCACTGCCTCCTGACTGGCGTCTGACTCGGTATCAGCAGTAAGAGTCATCACTTCTCCTGGTATGTCTTGCCGACGACCTCGGCGTATTTCTGAGCTTGCTCCATCGCGGCGTCCACCGACTTCTGCCCGGCGATCGCTGCACTGATCTGCTGACTGACCCGCGTCCCCAGATCCTGGAATTCGGGGATCCCGACGAACTGCACCCCGGTGTACGGAACCGGCTGAACCGTAGGCTTGTTCGGAGTCGCGTCCGTGATCGACTTCAGCGTCAACGGACCGTAGGACTTCGAGATCGCTTGGTATTCCGGCAGATCGGTGTAGGTGGAGGTCCGGCTACCGGGTGGGACGCGCGCCCAGCCCAGCTTCTCGCCGACCAGCTTCATGTAGTCCTTGCTGGTCATCCAGGAGATGAACTTCCAGGCGCCGTCGGGGTTCTTGGCTCCCTTCGGGATGCCCAGTGCCCAGGTGTAGAGCCAGCCCGAATTGGGCTTCTCGGCGATGGGCGCAGGCAGGTAACCGATCTTGCCGACCAGATCCGGGTAGGTCTTGGGATCCTCGAGAACCGAGACCGCCGACGTCGCGTCGTACCACATCGCCGTCTGCCCCTGACCGAACAGGTTGGCGCACTCCTGGAAACCGGTTGAGGAGGCACCTAATTCGCCGGATTTCTTGATGGTGTCGACGTAGAAGTTGACCGCCTTCTTGACCTCCGGGCTGTTGAGTTGCGCGTTCCACTGGTCGTCGAACCAGCGTCCGCCGAAGGTGTTGATCACGGTGTCCAACGGTGCCAGCACCTCGCCCCAACCCGGCTTGCCGCGCAGGCAGATGCCTGCCCGGTCCTCGGTCTTCAACTGATCCGCCCACCCAGCGACCTCTTGCCACGTGGGCTGATAGTTCGGATCCTCGTTGACCTTGATGCCGGCCTGTTCGAACATGTCCTTGCGATACATCAGGAACGACGACTCGCCGTAGAACGGGACCGAGTACATGTTGCCCTCGTACGACAGTGAGTCCCGCAGCGACGGGATGAAGTCGTTCTCGTCGTAGCCGGGCGTGTTCTTCGCGTAGTCCGAAAGGTTCAGCAGCCAGCCATCCTTCGCCCACTGCGGCGTTTCAAAGTTGCTGATCATCACGACGTCGAACTGACTGCCCCCCATCGCGGTCGACATCGTGATCTTGGCTCGCGCCTGGTTCTCCGACAGCGAGATGAACTTCAGTTTCGTGCCGGGGTTCGCCTTCTCGAACTCCGACGACAGCTTCTGGGCGTCCGTCATCTGCGAGTTGGACACCAGGGCAATCGTCACCTCGTTCGCCGATGACCCCAGGCTTCCCGCACCCGCACAGCCGGCTGTCAACAGCAGACCGGCGGCGACGGTGCACACCGCGAGCTTGTGTAGCACCCTTCGTGTCGCTTTCATCTTCTCCCCACTCCTCGTCGAGTAATACTTGGTTTCCGTCATGCGTTCTGTTCATCCAAAAGCCAACGTGCACACTCGATATCGCAGACCAAGAGCTTCGCCAGACCGCCGCGCAGCGCGGCGCGGGTGGCCTGGTGCTTGGGCGGCCCGCTGCACACCAGAATCGTCTTCTCGCATCTGCGGATGTCCTCCAGCGGCACCGACACCGCACGGTGCGCAAGCTCGGTGACCACCGCTGCGCCATCGGCGTCGAAGAACCGGCCGCCGATCTCACCCACCGCTCCGAGCGACACCAGTTCGTCGAGCATCCTGGTGTCGAGGAAGCTGCCCTCGAACAGCGTGGTGGAGGTAGTCGTGGACCCGACGCCGAACAGCATGGTGTCAGCGCGTCGGCCCGCCTCCAGCGTCCGCGAGATCACCGAGTCGCTACGCATCGAGACCACGGTGGACGGGTCCGCGTACAGCGGGGCGGGTAGCCGCATCGCGCTGGCCCGCAACATGTCCGCGCCGCGACTGAGGATGAACTCCATGCCCGTCTGGTACGCAGCGGTGGACATGGCACCGTCGAGTTGGACCACGACGCGGCAGCTCGCCACACCGGGCGTCAACGCCGTGACGGCGGCGACCTGCTCCGGTCCCCAGGTGAGGCCGAGGATGTCGTTCTCCGAGAGACGCCGCATCAGAAGTGCACCAGCGGCGCGGCCCAGGTGTCCCGTCACGACGGCCTCGGTGATCCCGTACCGCAGCTCGAGCTGGCGTTCCTCGTCGGCGAACAGGTCGTCCTTCATGGTCGGCGGCACGATGACCTCGATGCGAACCAGTCCGCGGGCCTTGGCCCTGGCGATCAGCCGTCCCGCCGTGGGGCGTGACACTCCGAGCTTGCCGGCGATCTCCGCCTGCGTGAGTCCGTCGAGGTAGTAGAGCGTGGCCGCGCGCAGGGCGAGACGTAGATCCTCCGGCGTCGCCCCGCCATTCGGAGCCGCATCGACGGGCGGCGCTGCGACCCTGCCGTTCGACCTCGGTGTCGTCACGGTCTCGCTCCAACCCTTCTCGCCCCGAGGTGAGCACATGCTCGGGGGTGCGTGTAGATGTTCATGACGCTAACATCTAAATGTGACCTACACAACACTTTCAGTATCGGGCCGAACGCGGGCCGCAATCCCAAATGCGACCTACCGAATAGACCTCGACTCCAACCGGGGTCCGGGTACCGTCAAGAAAGTGATGGTGCTGCCATGAAGCTCAACAACGCGTCCTTGCCACAGATCCCGATCGCCAAGCCGAGCTACGACCGCAGTGAGATCGGGATCGGCATAGTGCATTTCGGAGTGGGCGGCTTTCACCGGGCACACCAGGCGATGTACGTCGACCGACTGCTCGAGATGGGCAAGGCCAAGGAGTGGGGCATCTGCGGTGTCGGCGTGCTGCCGGGCGACCGCAAGATGGCGGACGTCATGGCCGACCAGGACGGCCTCTACACGTTGATCGCGATGAACCCCGACGGCAGTCGCGACGCACGGGTCATCGGCTCGATCGTGAAGTACCTCTTCGCGCCGGACGACCCCGAGGCCGTCATCGAACTGATCGCCGCACCGAGCACCCGCATCGTCTCGATGACGATCACCGAGGGCGGCTACTCCATCTCCGACGCCGGACCCGACAGCGTATTCGGACTGGTCACCGCCGCCCTCGCGCGTCGCAAGGACCGCGGAATTCCGTCGCCGACCATCGTGTCCTGCGACAACATCGAGGGCAACGGCGACGTGGCACGCGAGGCCTTCACCACATATGCGGAGCGGACGCAGCCCGAGCTGGCCGACTGGATGAAGGCCAACACCCGGTTTCCCAACTCGATGGTCGACCGCATCACGCCGGTCACCTCACCCGACGTGATCGAATACCTATCGACGGAGTTCGGGGTCGACGATCAGTGGCCCGTCGCCGCGGAGCCGTTCACCGCATGGGTGCTCGAAGACGACTTCCCGGCCGGTCGGCCCGCCTACGAAGACGTCGGCGTGCTGCTCGTCGAGGACGTCACACCGTACGAGCTGATGAAGTTGCGCCTGCTCAATGCCGGCCACCAGGCCCTGTGCTACTTCGCGTATCTGAGCGGCTACCGGATGGTGGCCGACGCCGCTGGCGATCCGCTGTTCGCCGAGTTCCTCCTCGAGTACATGGATTCGGAGGCCACGCCGACGCTGCTGCCCGTGCCGGGAATCGACCTCCCGGCGTTCAAGCAGACGGCGATCGAGCGGTTCGCCAACCCCAGCGTGCGCGACACCATCGTGCGCTTGTGCTTCGGCTCGTCGGACCGCATCCCACAGTGGCTGGTGCCCGTCATCAAGGACAACCTCGAGAGCGGCGAGCCCATCAGGCTATCTGCGGCCACCGTCGCGAGCTGGGCCCGTTACGCCGAGGGCGTCGACGAACAGGGCGAGGCGATCGACGTGCAGGACCAACTCGCCGAATCGCTCGTCCCACTGGCCAAGTCGCAACTCGAGAACCCGACGGCCTTCATCGACAACGTTGCGTTGTTCGGCAACCTCGGCAAGGAACAACGGTTCGTCGACGCCTACCTGTGGGCGCTGAACTCCCTGCACGAGGTCGGCGCCCGCGCGACGTTGGAGAGTCTGGTGCACGCGGATGCCAGCCCATGAAGGCCCGAAGACCATCGCGAGCGAGGATCGCAGCGAGGGACGAGCGAGGACCGGAACGAGCGGGAGTCGAGAAATGAATCCCCGCGCGCTCGTCATCGGCGAGGCCCTGATCGACATCGTCCAACGCGACGGCCGCATCCTCGGTGAGCACGTCGGGGGCAGCCCGCTCAACGTCGCGGTCGGGCTGGGCAGGCTGGACCGCGACGTCGACTTCCTCACTCACATCGGCGACGACGAGCGAGGCCGTCGAATCATCGACTACGTCGAAGCCTCCGGGGTTCGGTTGGTCCCGGGCAGCGTCACCGCCGCGCACACGCCGACGGCCTCGGCCCGGATCGACGAGACGGGCGCCGCGACCTACACGTTCGACATCGAGTGGCAGCTGACGGGAACGGCCGAGGTG
>NZ_JBOGDD010001066.1:0-14724 GCF_050701675.1 Mycobacterium sp.
CCGATAGGACGCGCCGTCTGCTGCCCGGGCGAGCTGGCGGCGAGACACCGCTGCGGTGTTCAGGGCCAGTTCGGTGCCGGTTGCGGCAGCGGATGCGCGCCTTCTGGACGCAAACCATCGAAGATGATGGCGAGATACCGCCGCCATAGATCTGGGGGCGGATCGGACAGGTACCCGACTGCGTGAACCGGTGCGCATATCAGCACGAAGACATCCGTTCCGGTGACGTCGGGCCGAACGGCGCCGCATTCGCGCGCGCGATCGACCAACGACACGACGGTCGCATGCAGCTGGTCGTAGAGCTGCGCTACGTGCGAGTCTCCAGCGCTCGCCGACGTCAAGAACGTCAGATCGCGTTGCTGGCGCTGGTCCGCAGCCACCGTCAGGAACTCCAGAAGCGCTGCCCCCGGGTCCGCTGAATCCAGCAGCTCTCGGGCGACGGTCGTCAGCGCCGTCATGTGTTCCGCGACGATCGCGGCGATCAGCTCCTCCTTCGTGGCGAAATGACGGAAGACGGTGCCCTTGGCAACACCCGCCCGACGGGCGATGTCAGCCACTGACGCGTCCAAGCCCCGCTCGGCGAATTCGTCCTCGGCTGCGGCCAGCAGGGACTCGCGGTTGCGTGCCGCATCGGCGCGCAAGGAGCGGGCAGGCGGGGTCACGTGGCCATGCTACAAGTTGACCGACCGGTCATTTTGGGGCTATCGTCGTGAAGACAACATGACCACGCGGTCATCTTATGGAGGTAAGCATGAAGCTGAACGGCGCGACCGCCCTTGTCACTGGTACCAACCGGGGACTCGGACACCACTTCGCCGTCGAACTGCTGCGGCGCGGGGCGAAGGTCTATGCCACTGCACGCCGACCCGAACTCGTCGACATCCCCGGCGCCGAGGTGCTGCCCTTGGACATCACCGACCAGCCGTCGGTCGACGCGGCCGCGGCGCTCGCCGGGGACGTCGACGTGTTGATCAACAATGCCGCGTTCACTGCAGGTGGGAACCTCGTGACCGGCGATCTGGACGCGATCAGGTCGGTGATGGATTCGAACTACTACGGGACGCTCGCGATGATCCGGGCGTTCGCCCCCGTCCTCGCTCGCAACGGCGGCGGCGCCATCCTCAACGTTCTGTCGGCCGCGGCTTGGACCACCGTCGATGGCAACACTGCCTACGCTGCTGCCAAGTCCGCGGAGTGGGGGCTGACCAACGGGGTGAGGGTCGAACTCGCCGGCCAGGGAACCCTCGTTTCCGCCCTCGTGCCCGGACTGATCGGCACCCAAACGCTGTTCGACTTCGCCGAAAGCGCCGGCGTCGTGTTCCCCGGAGGCTCCGTGACCGACCCGGCTGACCTCGCACGGCTGGCCCTCGACGGGCTCGAAGCCGGGGACATCGAGATACTGGACCGTCTCGGCGCCGCCGCGAAGGCGACGCTCAGCGGTCCCCCGCGCGCCTTCGATCTCGAGGCCGTCGCGGCCGACTGACGCTTCTGCCAGGAACCGGCGCGTCGGGCCGTCCCGTTCGGTGCGCACCTGCACGCGGGTCCGGTGGCGGTGCGCTGGTGCGACGATGGGCCCATGACCGCAACGCTCGTCGCGAAGAACGTGGCCGGCGGATTCGCCCATCGCACCCTCTTCGAGGGGCTCGACGTGACCGTGGCACCGGGTGACGTCGTCGGAGTCGTCGGCGCCAATGGCGCAGGCAAGAGCACCCTGCTGCGGATCCTTGCCGGGGATCTCGAACCGCTCGACGGTGCGGTCAGCATCGCCCCTGCCGACGCGTTCGTGGGGTGGCTGCCGCAGGAGCACGAGCGGCTAGCCGGGGAAACCGTCGCCGCCTATGTCGCGCGCCGTGCGGGATGCACCGAAGCGACGCAGGCCATGGAGGCCGCCGCCGCGGCCTTGGCGGACCCGGGTCAGAGCCCATCGGACGTGGATCCGGCCGACGCCTACTCTGCTGCGCTGGATCACTGGCTCGCCAGTGGCGCGGCGGATCTCGACGAACGGCTGCCTGCGGTTCTGGCCGACCTGGGATTCAGCGCCGACGAGTCGACCCTGATGACAGCGTTGTCGGGTGGGCAGGCGGCGCGGGTGGGATTGGCCGCGCTGATGGTGTCGCGGTTCGACGTCGTCCTGCTCGATGAGCCGACCAACGATCTCGACCTCGACGGACTCGCTCGGCTGGAGCATTTCGTCCGCGATCTTCGTGGTGGTGTGGTGCTGGTGAGTCATGATCGGGAGTTCTTGGCCCGCACCGTGACCCGCGTCCTCGAACTGGACTTGGCCCAGAACACCACCACCGTCTTCGGCGGTGGGTACGAGAGCTACCTCGAAGAGCGTGAGGTGGGTCGCCGACACCGGCGCGAACAATACGATGAGTTCGCCGAGAAGAAGGCCGACCTCGTGGCGCGCGCACGCACTCAGCGGGAGTGGTCGAGTCAAGGCGTCCGCAACGCGATGCGCAAGGCTCCCGACAACGACAAGAACCGGCGCCGCGCGGCCACCGAGTCCAGCGAGAAGCAGGCGCAGAAGGTGCGTCAGATGGAAAGCCGGATCGCCCGCCTCGAGGAGGTCGTCGAACCTCGCAAGGAGTGGACGCTCGAGTTCACCATCGGAGCCGCGCCGCGGTCGAGTTCGGTCGTGGCGACACTCGACGATGCCGTCGTACGCCAGGGTGACTTCGTCTTGGGGCCAGTGTCGTTACAGGTCGATGCCGGCGAGCGCATCGGTATCACCGGGCCCAATGGGGCAGGAAAGTCGACGTTGCTTCGGCTGCTCCTGGGCCGCCAGCGGCCCGATCAAGGCCGCGCGAGCGTGGGCGCCAGCGTCGCGATCGGCGAGATCGACCAGGCGCGTACGGAATTCACCGGCTCCGAGCGGCTCATCGATCGCTTCGAGCAGCGTATGCCGTCATGGTCGACCGCCGACGTGCGAACCCTGCTCGCAAAGTTCGGACTGCGCGCCGACCATGTCGAACGCGCGGTCGACGAGCTCTCGCCCGGTGAGCGGACCCGCGCCGGTCTGGCGTTGCTACAAGCCCGAGGCACCAATGTGCTGGTTCTCGACGAGCCGACGAACCATCTCGACCTCGCCGCCATCGAGCAGCTGGAGCGGGCGCTCGAGACCTATGACGGCGCGCTGTTGCTGGTGACACATGATCGCCGGATGTTGCAGAACGTCCGTTTGGATCGTTCGTGGGTGGTCGACAACGGTCGGGTAGCAGAGTTGTAGCCGTCACCCGTCGTCGGTGATTGGTGCTCATCCCGCGGTGGCACTAGTTTCCCTTGGGTGATGTCCTCAACTGCTGGCGCAGTCGCGCGGTGGATCTCTCCCTTCCTGACCGTTGCGACCGTCGTGGGCCTCGGTTGCCTTACCGCCCCGATGCAGGTCCGCTCCGTACCGGAGATCCGCTTGGTCGACGCGGCGAACCCGTTGGCCGGTCAGGCCCTGTACGTCAATCCCGATTCGGCGGCCATGCGTGCCGCGAATGGCGCCACCCCGCCGAGCCCGGAGTTGACCGCCATCGCCAAGACGCCGCAGGCGTATTGGATGGACCAGTTGTCCACCCCTGCTGTCGACGCCAAGTACATCGCTGCGGCACAGGGGGCGGGCACCATGCCGGTTCTGGCGCTCTATGGAATCCCGCACCGCGACTGCGGGAGCTTCGCTGCGGGTGGGTTCTCGTCGGCCGCCGCCTACCGGGGGTGGATCGACGGCACCGCAGCCGCCATCGGCGGTGGGCCTGCCGCGATCATCCTCGAACCCGACGCGCTCGCCATGGCCGACTGTCTGTCGGCAGACCAGCGCCAGGAACGCTTCGACTTGATGAGCTACGCCGTCGACACTCTGACCCGCAATCCGGCCGCTGCCCTGTACGTCGACGCTGGTCACTCGCGCTGGGTCAACGCCGACGACATGGCCGCCCGCCTCAACCAGGTCGGCGTTGGGAAGGCCAGGGGATTCAGCCTCAACACCGCGAACTTCTTCACCACCGGTGAGGAGATCGGCTACGGCGACGCGATTTCGGGCCTCACCAACGGTGCGCACTACGTGGTCGACACAGGGCGCAACGGTGCGGGGCCGGTCGAGGGCGACCCGCTCTACTGGTGCAATCCCAGCGGTCGGGCACTGGGCACCCCGCCCACCACGGACACCGGGAACGGGAACATCGACGCCTTCCTCTGGGTCAAGCGTCCAGGTGAATCCGATGGCTCGTGCGGCCGGGGAAACCCCGGAGCGGGCCGCTTCGTGAACCAGTACGCGATCGATCTGGCCCATAACGCAGGCCAGTAGGGACCACACGGCGGTCACGACCCCGACCCCGGGGAACCAGCGCGAATGCGGATCAGCCGACGGGGATTCTTGGCCTTGGCGGGGGCAACCGCAGTGCTGGCGTCCGATCCGACGCTGATTCGCCCGGATGGCTCCTTCATCAGCCGCGACCGCCGTCTCTACTTGCCGGTGAAGCAGCCCGTCGAATCGCCGCTTGCCGCTGCTGTGGACGGGCATCCCCCCGCTCCGTTCGTCACCTACTCGATCGCCCTGCCGGAGAACTTTCGGGGAATCCGTCTGGGTGGACCGGTCACCGGAGCTTGAGGTTGGTCTCCACCTTGGTGCCGGTCTCGAATTCGGCCATGGTGTCGCGCAGGACGTCGGCGATGGTGGTCTCGGCCAATGAGTCGCACAGCACCGCGGTGGCTCGTGCGTAGATACGGGTCAGGACGGGTTGAATGCCGTATCCCACATAGCATTCGGCGTCCGGGGGCGAGGCGTGCATGCCGAAGATCTCACCGCCGCCAACCGCGTTGTACACGTCGAGCAGAGTGATCTTCGACGCATCCCGGGTCAACGTCCAGCCACGGCTGCGGCTAGATTCCACCAAGCCGGCCTCTCGTAACTCGATGAGGGATCGGCGGATGACCACCGGGTTGGTGTTGACGCTGGTCGCGATGCGTTGCGAGGTGCCGACCTCCTTGTCGGTGCCCCGCCGATCGAAGGCAATCCACGTCAGTACGTGCACCGCCAAACTCATCCTGCTGTTCGCGCTCATTCTGCACCCGTCCTGAACTCCGTCGGTGATCTCGGCGACATCCGCCTTGACTGTAACCAACTCTGTTACGTATGTTACCTGTAACAGGACCAGTTACAGAAAATGTCCTGGTCGGTCATCGAAGAAGCCGGCTCAGCCCACCCACCCATTCGACCGTCTAAGGAGACACCACCATGAAAGTTGGCTTGTTCGCCGTCAACGTCGGCACCGGAGTGACCGCGATCCAGGCCCGCGAGACTGCGCTACTCGCAGAGCAATTGGGCCTGGAATCGCTGTGGGCGATCGATCACGTCGCGGTGCCTTCCGGCTACGAGACCGAGTACCCCTATGACGAGTCCGGCAAGATGATGGGCGGCGCCGAGGAATTCGAGATCGCCGACCCGCTGGTTTGGCTGGCCTTCGCCGCCGCGGTGACCGAGCGGATCAAGCTCGCCACCGGCGTCATCGTGCTGCCCCAACGCAACCCCGTCGTGCTGGCCAAGCAGATCGCCTCACTGGACGTCCTCAGCGGCGGCCGTCTACTCGTGGGCGTGGGCGTCGGCTGGCTCGCCGAGGAATTCGCCGTCGTCGGCGTGCCGTGGGAGGACCGCGGCCGCCGTCACGACGACTACGTCGAGGCGATGCGGGCGCTGTGGCGCGACACCAAGGCCACGGTGCACAACACCTACACCGACTTCGACAACACCATCAGCCTTCCCCACCCGATCCGCAAAAGCGTGCCGATCGTCATCGGTGGAAGCTCCAAGCGCTCAGCGCGCCGGGCCGCCGAAATCGGCGACGGCTACTTCCCAAGCATTACCGGTCCCGACCAACTACGCCCGCTGATGAGCATCTTCTACGCCGAAGTTGCACGCATTCAACGTGATCCAGCAGAGGTCGAGGTCACCGTGCCCTACTGGGGCGGCCCGGCCACACTCAGCGCGGCCGCTCACGGAGGGGCAGCACTCGACGAAGTCACCGCGCTGTTCCAACACATCGCCGACAGCGGGGTGTCGCGGACGCTGCTGCCGGCCCTGCCCGAGGAGACGCTACGCCCCCTCGTCGAGCACCTGGCGGGTCGAATCGACATGAGCTGACCTGGGCGAAGTACCGCATCATCCTGCGCCAATCCACACCCTCACCACCACAACAGGGAGAACACGTCATGGGTCAACTCGAAGGCAAGGTAGCGCTCGTCACCGGCGGAAGCGCAGGCATCGGTCTGGAGACCGCGCGCCGCTTCGCCGCAGAAGGGGCACAGGTGTATCTGACCGGACGCCGCAAGGAGGTGGTCGATGCCGCAGTCGACGGAATCGATGGCGACGTCACCGGAGTCGTCGGCGACGTCTCCGATCTGGCATCGCTGGATACGTTGTACGACACCATCAGAGATCGCAGCGGTGGGCTGGACGTGCTGGTCGCCAACGCCGGCAGCGGCAGGCTGATCGGACTCGGCGACATCACCGAAGAGGAATATGACACCACCTTCGACGACAACGTCAAGGGCCTGGTGTTCACCGTGCAGAAGGCGCTGCCGTTGATGCCAGACGGGGCATCGATCGTGCTGCTGTCGTCGGTCGCGGGCATCAGAGGCCTACCGGGGATGAGTGTGTACGCGGCCACCAAGGCTGCGATCCGCAACTTCGCCCGCTCCTGGTCAATTGAGCTGGCTCCCCGCGGTATTCGCGTCAGTGCGCTGTGCCCCGGACCCGTTGAGACACCGGGGATGGTCGGCCTGGTCGGGCAGATCCCCGCCGACGGCGGTGGCGTGAGCATTTCCACGCCGATGGGGCGCTTGGGCGATCCCAAGGAAGTCGCTGCCGGCGCACTGTTCCTGGCCTCCAGCGAGTCGTCCTTCCTCACCGGTTCGGACCTCGTGCTCGACGGTGGCCAGGCCGTGTGACGCGGAGCCGGTCGTGACGTCTCGGGACCCGGGTGTGTGGGTAGCTGCGATACTCGCGGCCACAGCGGCGCTCACTGGGGCCTGCGCGTGGCCGTCCACTCTCGACAAACCGCCAACACCGTTGCTCGCGGAATCACTGGACAGCGTCGAAATCGGCGACGAGCCAATGGCTTTGCCAGCAACGCGGCTCGTGATCTGCAAGCGGACCTCGGGGGAGGGGCGGCTGTTCTTCTGGACGGGATCCAACGTCCTCCTTCCGCGGCGGCCGCTGGAGGAGGGGCAGTCCGACAGCGTGGAGGTGAGGTTTCGAGAGGATCCGCTGACCCTGACGTCGCTCGCACTCAGGTTGAACGATCAGCGTCGTCAGATCAGCGTTCAGTGGCCAGACTCCTCGGACTCCACAGGTTCAGCGAGGCTGACGTCGGTGGGTCCACACCGCTACGCACTCGACGCCATGGTGCCGGACGCGCACGGTGAAACGGCACGGCCGCTCAACGTCCGTATCGAATTTCACTGCTAGGACCGAACCCCGAACCCCACACGTCGACTCGCCGCGTGGTTTTTACTCGCCCTTGCCGCACCTGGATAGCGCGAGCGGTCCGGTGAGGTACAGCTGGATGATCGGTCCCACGATGCCGACCACCGTCCTTGGGTCTTGGGTGGCCAGCGGTTCGACGCGCAACACATAGCGGGCCATTCCCACGCCGAGAATGTGTGCGCCCGCGAGGTTGGCCCGCAGTTCGGCGTTGTCGCCCCCGGCTCGCCTGGCCAGCGGAAGCATCACCGCATCGGTCATGAACGCCGCCAACGCTGCCGACGCGGAGGGGGATGCTGAGGCCGCCCGCGTGACCGCGCTGATCCACGGCCCGGTTCGCGGGTCCTCCCAACGTCTCAGGTAGTGCTCGACCAGTCGCGTCCCGAGTTCTGCAGTCGGGGCTTGCATTACCTTGCCGGGTAGATCCCCGATTGGCGGGTCGTTACGCAACGTCTCTGCGAACAGTCCGTCCTTACTTCCGAAGAAGTGCATCACCAGCGCCGGGTCCACTTGGGCATCGGTCGCGATGCGCCGAATCGTGGTCTCGGCGTAGCCATGTTCGGCGAAGCAGTCGCGGGCGGCGGCCAGGATCGCCGCCCGCGTTTGGGTGTTGCCGGGGCGGCGGCCCCCTCTGCGGTGCTCGGCCACCTCGCGAGCGTAATTCATCGTCGTGGAGTAGCATCAACAGCGTTGAATTCAACAACGTTGAATTAATGCAGTCGACAAGGGAGCAGCACATGACCGCCACAGTCCTCATCACCGGCGCCTCGACTGGCATCGGCCGGGCCGCTGCGCTGGCGCTGGCCGAGCGCGGATACACCGTCTTCGCGGGCGTCCGGCACGATGCCGACGCGCCCGTCCACGAACGCGTCACCCCGGTTCGCATCGACGTCACCGACCCCGAACTCATCACTGCGGCCGTGGACCGCATCACCGCCGCGACCGATGGACGGCTCGACGCTCTGGTCAACAACGCAGGCATCGGCGCCCCCTGGCCGATGGAACTGGTGCCGTTACAGGAATTCCGGCGTCACCTGGAGGTGAACCTGGTCGGGCAGCTCGCCGTGACCCAGGCGTTCCTGCCGCTGCTGAAGCGCACGCGGGGCCGCCTGATCAACGTCGGCTCCGAAGGCGGACGCGTCACGCTCCCCTTCCTCGGCCCCATTACCGCGTCCAAACACGGACTGGTGTCGATCACCGCCGCGTTCCGCATGGAACTACGTCCCTGGGGCGTGACGGTCAGCATCGTCGAGCCAGGCGCCACCAAGAGCAATGCGCCGGAGAAGCTCGTCACCGAGGGCCGCCGGGCGATCGCCGTATCGTTCTCCGAGGCCGGACGGGCCGATTACGCCGAGACATTCGGCCGCGTCATCGACAAGATCGCCGCCGGGCACGAACGCCAGGGCAGTGCCCCCGAGGTGATTGCCGGGGCGGTGGTTCGAGCGGTTACCGCCCGCCGCCCCAAGGCCCGTTATCCGATCGGCGGGCACGCCAAACTGCTCACCCGCTTGGCACGCTTTCTGCCCGATCGCGCAATGGACCAGCTCTTCCTGCGACAACTCGACATCAACCGGACGAAGGTGTGACGCTCATGGAGCTCCCGGCTGCCCGAGTCGCCGAACTTGATGCCGACTTCGCCCAAATGGCCATCGATGCAGGGCAACACGCGTTCGCACTGCCCGGTCTGTCACTTCGGGAGAAGGCGTTCGTGTGGATGGCCAACGACGTCTGCACCGGGCACCTCGGTCTGCCCTTCGAGCTTCACCTCCAGGTCGCCCGCGATGCGCACGCGTCCTGGCAACAACTGCGCGAGGTCCTACGGCACCTGGCTCCCTACGCTGGATACCCCGCCGTCGTGGAGGCGTTCGACCGACTGCGCTCCATCCAGAACGGTGAATTGGACGGTGAATTGGACACAGCCGAACCCGCGATCATCCCGACGGGACACCCACCGCCGGCACCCGGCGGGGTCGACGCGGACTTCGCCGACTGGGTCGCCGGCCAAGAAGACATCCGGTGGCGCCGGGGCATGCTCACCTCGCGCGAACGGATCCTGCTGTGCCTGGCCGTCGACATCGCTTACCAGACACCACGAGCCATGCGCGCCCACCTGCAGGCGGGGGCGAGCAACGGTGTCGATGCTGGCACTCTACGGGCCTTGCTGCGGCTCATGGGCGAGTTGGCAATCGGAAAGGTCTGGCAGGCCAACGAGATCTTCGAATCCGAAATCCGTCACGGTGACGAGTGAATCGCGGCAGTTGCGCCGCCGTCGGGCACAGGTGGTCGCGATTCGCACAGTCTCGAAATGGCGTTGATTTTGAAAGTGATTCAGGGTCTAGCCTGGATTCAGTGACGACAACATGGATATGCGACGGTTGCGGGTTGGAGCACGCGGATTCGCCTGATGCGCCGCCATTGGATGGTTGTGTACTGGACCGGGGGCCGGTGTCGGATGAGGAACTCGGCGACCTCGGACGGCACACCCGCCAGTGGCTCACGCTCGAAGAGTTGGCCGCTCAGCCGCACAGCACCGAGTACCGCGATCACGGCCGAGGCGTGCACAGTTTCCGGCGCGTGCCCCGTCTGGGTATCGGGCAGTGGTCGTTTCTGGTGAGCACTCCGGGCGGCAACGTGTTGTGGGATCCGCCGGCCTACCTCGACGGCGAAGTCGAGGGTCTGGTGCGTGGTCTCGGGGGAGTGGCCGTCATCGCCACCAGTCATCCGCACATGTTCGCAGCCCAGGTCAGCTGGAGCCACGCCTTCGGGCGGATACCGGTGTTGGCCAACACCCAGGGCAGGCAGTGGTTGCCCCGACCCGATGCCGTGATCGAGTTCTGGGACGGCGAGGTGCAACCGTTGCCCGGGATCCGGGTGATTCGGCTCGGCGGCCACATGGCGTCGAGCGCTGTCGCACTGACGCCCGACGGAAGCTTGCTCGCCGGGGACACGATTGCCGGGAGTCTCGATCCCGGATGGTTGTCGTTTCAACGCAACTATCCCCGGCACGTTCCCCTGTCGGCGGGCACCGTGCAGCGGCTGGTCGACGACCTGGAGGCCCTGGAGTTCGACCGCCTCTACACACTGGGCGGAGATGCCATCGAGCACGACGCCCACGCCGTCGTCCGGAGCGCAGCACGGCGGCACATCGGTTGGGTCAGTGGTCAATTCGACCATCTCACGTGAGAGCTCGAGCCGACTGGCGTCTGGATCTGCTCGATAGTCCAGCCCGTTGGCCTCGGCGAACGCCGTCAACCGGTACCGGCCACGCGCCACGTCGCCCCTGAGCTGATGCGATCACGCTGCGGCAGCTCCGACTCGGTTGGGGCGCTGGCCCGGTCGATCGTGGTGGCGAGTCCGAACTTCTAAACACAGTGCTCAGAGGGCAATTCCGGCGCCGGTAGTCGCCAAACTGCGAAAGAGTCGGCGCTGCACCGGATGTTAGGGTCGATCAGATGCGGAAGAAACTCATTGCTGGAAGCGCACTGTTCCTGCTCACCGTCGCCGTCCCTGCCTGCGGCTCGGAATCGACCGAAGCGCCAGCGACCTCCACGCAGTCCTCGACAGCCACTCAGTCGTCGACCCCCGCGCAGGCCACACCACCTTCCGGAACGCCTGGTGTCACCGCGCCGTCGCACACGCCTAGTGCGCCGATGATGCCGAACCCCAACGGCGATGGCTCGATGGTGCCGTGCGAGGGCACGATCTGCACCAACCCCAACCACGGGGCGGGCGACATGCCGGGTGACGCACCACCGGAGCCGGGCCAGACCGAGATGCAAGGTCCGGATGGCGACGCACCGCCGGAGCCGGGGCAGACCGAAATGGAAACCCCCTAAGTCCACCGCCAAACAGGGTGCATCCCAATGGAATGCACCGCTCTCTCAGCCACGGGCCGGCACCGGCACCGGCACCGCTTCACCGGAATCGCGCTTCTGGCAGAGCCCGTTGGGATTCACCAACTTCAACCAGGTGTGGGGATGCTCAAAGTGGTGGCTGTCGGCCGCGATTGCGAGTCCGTGACGTAATGGGGCCTAAGGACCAGCCGTAGGATGCGGTCGAGGAGTCGGTCGGGGACTACGCGGGTCAACCATAGGAGCGCCGCCTCGGGACCCGTGGTGTAGCGAGTACGGGGATTCGATGCGGTTGCTGCCTTGGCGATCACCTTCGCGGCCCGTTCGACGGGCACGCCCTTCTTGGTAGCGGAGAGTTGTTGTGCCGAGATCGCCGCAGTCAGAGCGGCGTAACGATGGAGTTGGTCGGTGCTCATGGTGGCGTTGAGCCCATCGGCACCGGCCACTGCGTGTTCGGCCATTCTGGTCTTGACGGCGCCGGGTTCGACCACGACGACCTTGACGCCGAGAGGCCCGACTTCTCGGCGCAGGGAATCACTGGCGGCTTCGAGGGCGAACTTCGAAGCCGCGTATGGGCCGTAGGTCGCCATGGCGAACTTCCCGCCGACGGAGCTGATGTTCACGACGGTGCCCGAACTCTGCAGCAGAGCCGGCAGCAGTGCTTGAGTCATCGCGATGTGGCCGAACAGATTGACCTCGAACAGGTTTCGCCACTCGGCGATCGGCAGGGTTTCGACGGGCGCATTGACCGCGATACCGGCGTTGTTGATCAGCGCGCGCAGGGGCCGCCGCAGCGGGTCGTCGGCGACGCGATCGGCGATGGCGGCCACGTGGGATTCATCGGTGATGTCGAGGATGTGGGGCTCGATCCCGTCGGCCCGCAGCGCGTCGGCGTCGACATCGCGCCGGACCCCAGCGAATACGAGATATCCCCTGGACGCGAGTTCTCGTGCGGTGGCTGCGCCCATTCCGGTGGAGGCGCCGGTCACGACGACCAACTGGTGGCGGTCGGGTCGGTTCGAGGCGGGCATGACGTTCTCCGTACTTTCAGTTGACAGCGTCATCTCAAACTACAGGTTGAGTTGACATTGTCAACTCAATGGTGAGGCCCTATGCTCCTGCCGGTGGCAACGCGATCCGAAACCGCTGCAGCGACCCGCGCGTCGCTTCTCGAAGCCGCGGGTGCATTGCTCGACGCCGGTGGCCGGGACGCGGTCACACTGCGCGAAGTGGGTGCCCGCACGGGTGTTTCGCGCTCTGCGCCGTATCGCCACTTCGCGGACAAGGAGGCTCTGCTCACGGTCCTCGCTACGAACGCGGTGAGCCAGCTGGGTGACACCCTCGAAGGGTTGGCCAACGGCGACGACCCACCCGAGCGATCGTTGCGCGCCGCTCTGCTGGCGCTGATCAGCATCGGCCGCACCCGGCCCCACCTGTACCGCCTCATGTTCACCACGCCTACCGGCGATCCGACGGCGGCGGTCCTGGCGGCCGACCGCACGTGGAATCTGTTCTTAGGCATCGTCGGACGCGTCGTCGGCCCCGAGCAGGCGCGACGCTACGGGCCATTGCTGCTGACGAACGCCCACGGCATCGCGGGCTTCGAGTCGAACGGCCACCTCGTGTGGGACAAGTGGCACATCACCGCCGAGGAACTGCTCGACACGATCATCACCTTGCTGCCGGACGGGAAGTAGCTTCGCCACCCGTTGGCAGTGCCGTTAGGCAGCGGGCGGGAAGTCGATGACATCCCATGCCAGCGGCAGCTGGTTGGTGCGCTCGCTGGGCTTTGCCTCTGGCACGAAGCGCGCGCCGTCGAGCGTGCCGACGAAGGTGAACCGGTCGATCTCGAAGGGCACGTTGTCGCTGGAGAGCGGAACCGGGGCCCGCATGACGTGGAAGTGGAGGTGGGCCTCGGTGGTATTGCCGGAGTTGCCGAGGCGTCCGATGACCTGGCCGCGGGTGACCTTGTCACCGACCTTCACCGACGCCGAGCCGGGCAGCATGTGGGCATAGAAGGCGAAGTTGCCGTCGCCGATGTCGATGATGACGTAATTTCCGCCGAGTTCCTCGAAGCTTTGGTCGGGTGTGATGACCTGCGGCGTCGCCTCCTTGTTGTCGGACACCACCGCCGAGACCGTGCCGTCGGCGACGGCTAGCAGCGGGGCGTCGTAGGCGAGGTAGTCCGCGTTGCGCGTTCCGTCCCCGGTGTGCGTGGTGACTGGGGTCTTCGCCGGGTCGACGCGCAACCAGTCGATGGCATAGCGCTCGCTGGCGTTGAGCCTTCCGCCGACCCCCATCACCGCTCCACGGTGTGGCGAAACGACGCAGCACGCGTTGCCGGCCACCCAGTCGTCGCCCGCGAGCGGCGGACCGATCACGACCGGCGACGCCGCGCTGGTGCGGACGGCGCCACCGATCTGCGTGACGGAGTCCGGGTACCGGACGCTGACCGCTTGTTGAAACTCCGGCAGGGCCTTGCCGAGCGTGGCGGTGAACCGGTGCGTGACTTCGGCGGGGACTTTCGCGCGGGTGTCGTACA
This sequence comes from Mycobacterium sp., assembly GCF_050701675.1. Taxonomy (GTDB): domain Bacteria; phylum Actinomycetota; class Actinomycetes; order Mycobacteriales; family Mycobacteriaceae; genus Mycobacterium. The sequence goes on from NZ_JBOGDD010001066.1 coordinate 13,859, forward strand.
CGTCGTCGAGTACCAGCACCGCGGTGCGTCCCGCGGGGATCTCGGTGACGGGGTCGGGCGATACGTTGGCGACCAGGAGGGTCCGCTGCACGATCTCCTGCTGTCCGAGCGTCGCGACTGTGGCACCCGCCGGCCCGTCGGCGAGGGTTTCCAGCTTCGTGATCGTCGCGGGCCGGGTCCCGGAGTTGAGCACCGAGAGCTCGTAGGCCACGTGGACCTTGCCGTCCGTACCCGTCACGGGGATGGGGTCGGGAGCGATCGTCGTGATGACGAGTGGCGCCACCACGTCGACGTCGAGGGGGTAGCCGGGCGGGATGCCGCCTCGGCTGTCGGCTACCGGCGTCGGTGCCGGACTCGAGGTAGTCGAGGTGCTCGATCCCGTCGAGTCGGAGGACGACGAGCAAGCCGCCAAGAGCGCGGTGCAAGCCAGCAGAAGGGTTGGTGACATTCGCATGGGACTACTCGCCTTGCCTGTAGGTCGCGAGGGGGAGTAATTGACGCCGACGACAGTCGCCTCGCGGCGGAAGCATAACCCGCGTCTTCCTAGCGTTGGCGCAGCAACCGCGGCACGATGGAGTTCGGAGGAGGTCGGATCGATGGCCGCTACCGGTTGGCGAACACTGGTCGAATCTGCGTCTGGTTCGGTGGTGCAGGCATGCGCGATCTGACGAAGGTTTCCAGCGTCCGCGCCCGTGAACGAATTGTCGTCGACGTGGACTCGAAGACGGCGCGCCATGTTGGCGCAATGGCGCTGCTGCTCGCGTTCGTGTGGCTCGTCGTTCTGCTCGAGCATGACCATGATCACGGCGATTGGCACGCCGGAGGCCGGTTGACGTGGTCGTTGACAGTCCTGGCCGCAGTGGCGC